>JAZFSB010000244.1:0-8418 GCA_036445935.1 Alphaproteobacteria bacterium
AGGGACTTAAAAATTGAACACATCAACCTGGCAACGCTCTCCGCCGCCGAAGCTTTCCGCCAATTTGCAGGATATTCTGGACCAGCCCTGGCCGCGCTTTTCGGACGCCGAGATGGCGCGCAGGCGCGCCGCACTTGAAGCCGTGATGGAAGCCCGCGACGTGGCTCATCTGCTGATCTATGGCGCCGCCAATTCGGGCACCGCGGTGCCGTGGCTGTGCGGATGGCCGGTAACCACGGAAGCCGCCTGCGTCATGTCGCCCGGCGTGCGCGATGCGCTCTATGTCCAGTATTACAATCACCTGCCGCTGGCCCGGCGTGAAACGCCGAATGCCGATGTCGATTGGGGCGGGGCATCGACCATCGCGACCGTGGCCGAAGAAATCCGCCGGCGCGGCGGCGCGGACGGACGTATCGGCGTGGTCGGGCCGCTGCCGTTTTCACGGCGCGATGCGCTGGCCGACGCGACCGGCGCCGAGATCGTCGATCTGAGCCGCGATTATACAAGGCTGCGGCTGGTCAAGTCGGACGAGGAACTCGACTGGTTCCGCATCGGGGCGGCTCTGTCCGACCTGTCGATCGATGCGCTGATGGCCGCATTGCGGCCCGGCCTGACCGAGCGCGACCTCGCCGATATTGTCGAGCGCGCCTATGTCCCCTGGGGCGGTAAGCCCGGCATTCATTTTTTCGGCGTCACCTCGATGGCGAACCCGGATCTCGAGGTGCCGCGCCAGTTCACCTCGCCGCGCGAAATCGTGGCCGGCGACATCATGTTCACCGAAATCACGGCGACATTCCGCGACTATGGCGGCCAGGTGCTGCGCAGTTTCGCGGTCGGCGCGGAACCGACGCCGCTCTACCGCGATCTGCACGCCGCCGCCGACGCCGCGTTCGATGCCATCGTCGGCTGTTTGCGTCCGGGCGCCGTGCCGGCTGATATCGTCGCCGCCGGTCAGGTGATCGAGCAGGCCGGCTTCACCATTTGCGACGACATGGTGCATGGCTATGGCGGCGGCTACCTGCCCCCGGTACTTGGCCTGCCGAGCCGGCGGGATGAGCCGCTGCCAGATCTCACGCTTGAAGCCGGCATGATGATGGTGGTGCAGCCGAACGTGATCACCAAGGACGGGCAGGCCGGCGTGCAGACCGGCGAATGCGTGCTGATCACGGAAACCGGCGCGGAGTCTCTGCATTCGGCCCCGCGCGGCTTTCTCAGCGTCTAAACCGCCGCATTGGATTTGACAGATTCCGGTGATTGTGGTGCATTCCCGCAATCGATTGCAGAAACTTCGGCGTCGCAGCCTCGCCCCGCTTTGGGTTAGGCTGGCGCGAGAGACAGGGGATGGAGGGTGCCATGGCGCCAGACAGTGGCGATGCCAAGCTGAGCGAGCCCAAGATCATCACGCCGGATCAGATCGATCCGGGCTATGACTGGAGCCGGGCGATCCCGGCGCCGGGCCATACCGGTGTCGATTTCGAACAGCGTATCGATTTTCGCCGGCTGCATGATTACCGGCTGGCGCGATCGCGGCTGGCGCTGAGAAATTCCGACCTTGGCGCGCTTTTGTGTTTCGACAACAACAATATTCGCTACATCACCTCGACCGCGATCGGCGAATGGTCGCGCGACAAGGTGTGCCGCTATGCGCTGCTGGCCGGCGATGCCGAACCGCATCTGTGGGATTTTGGCTCGGCCGCCGTGCATCACCGGTTGCATTCGCCGTGGCTGCAACAGGGGTGCTGCCATGCCGGCATGCTGGGGCTGCGCGGCACGGTGCCGCCGGATGCCGGGTTGATGCGCAATGCCGCCGTGGAAATCAAGGCGATGCTGGACGAACTCGGGGTCGGCGACATGCCGGTCGGCGTCGATATCGTCGAGCCGCCGATGCTGTTTGAATTGCAGCGCGCCGGTATCGAGGTGCGCGATGGCCAGCAGGTCATGCTGGATGCCCGCGAGGTCAAGAGTATCGACGAAATCACGCTGCTCAATCAGGCCGCGGCCATGGTCGATGGCGTCTATCAGATGATTTCCGAAGAGCTCAAGCCGGGCGTGCGCGAATCCGACATCGTGGCGATGGCCAACAAGTATCTCTACGAGCACGGCTCCGACGATGTCGAGGCGATCAACGCGATCTCCGGCGATCGCTGCATCCCGCACCCGCACAACTTCACCGACCGCATTATACGCCCCGGCGATCAGGCGTTTTTCGACATCATCCAGGCCTATATGGGCTATCGCACCTGCTATTACCGGACCTTCAACGTGGGCAAGGCAACCGATTCCCAACGCGACGCCTACAAGAAGGCGCGCGAATGGATCGACGCCTCGATCTCTCTGGTCAAGCCCGGCATGACCACCGACCAGATCGCCGCCGTTTGGCCCAAGGCCGAGGAATTCGGTTGCGCCAACGAGATGGAGGCCTTTGCGTTGCAGTTCGGCCACGGCATCGGAGTCGCCCTGCACGAGCGCCCGATCATCAGCCGGCTGTGCTCGTTCGAGCAACCATCCGAGATCCAGGAAGGCATGGTGTTCGCGCTGGAAACCTATTGTCCGGCCTCGGACGGCTATTCCGCCGCCCGCATCGAGGAAGAGGTGGTGGTGACCAACGACGGATGCCGCGTCATCACGTTGTTTCCGGCCGACGAGTTGCCGATTTCCAATCCGTACTAGTGGTAGAAGCCTGAGGAGGGGACGTGGCGGAAAAGCCAAAAAACAAGACCCCGCGCCGCCGGTCGCGGCGCGCCGCGGCACTGCTGCGCGCCAACGACGATATCGACGAGCAGACGCGGCTCGGCCTGTGGCGGTCGCAGCAGGTCATCCGCCAGGTCGAGCAGAAGGCGCACGACCTGTTCCTGCAGAACCTGGTCAAGGGCACCAGCCATCTGGCGCTCGGCCAGGAAGCGGTGGCGGCCGGCGTGGCCGCGGCGATGCAGCCCGACGATTACACCTTCTGCACCTATCGCGGCCATCATCATAATCTCGCGCGCGGCGCGTCCATGACCGGCGTGCTGGGCGAACTGATGGGGCGCGAATGCGGGCTGCTGCGCGGCAAGGGCGGCTCAATGCACCTGACCAGCGCCGAACACGGCGTGATGGGGTCCTACGCCATCGTCGGCGCGCATCTGCCGATCGCCACCGGAGCCGCCTGGTCGGCGCAGTATCGCGGCACTAGCCAGGTCTCGGTGTGTTTTTTCGGCGACGGCGCCACCAACATCGGCGCCTTTCACGAAGCGCTCAACCTGGCCGCCATCTGGAAGCTGCCGGTGGTGTTCGTGTGCGAAAACAATCTTTACATGGAATACACCCCGATCACCGATGTCACCGCGGTTGAACACCCGGCGGCCGATCGCGCGGCGTCTTACGGGCTGGAGCCTGTGATCGTCGACGGCAATGACGCCGATGAGGTCTATCGGGTTGCGTTGACAGCTTTCGATCGGGCTCGGGCCGGCGACGGGCCATCGCTGATCGAGGCCAAGACCTATCGTCATCACGGCCATTCGCGGGCCGATCCCGCGACCTATCGCCCGAAGGAAGAGGTTGAGGCCTGGCTGGCGCGCGATCCGATCCCCGCCTATCGCAAGCGGCTGGATGATCTGGGCTTCGAAGACGCGGTGCTGGACGCCATCGAGCAGGAGGTTGCCGCCGAGGTCGAGGCGGCGGTCAAGACGGCCAGCGCGTCGCCGGTACCGCCCGACACGCTGCTTGAATCCGATGTCTGGGCGGATGGGGGTGCGTCATGGCGGAACTGACCTATCGCGAAGCGGTCGCCGCCGGCATCGCGCAGGAAATGGCGCGCGATGATCGCGTCGTGTTCCTGGGCGAAGACATTGCCGCCGCCGGCGGGGTGTTCAAGGCGACCGTCGGGCTGCTCGACCAATTCGGTCCGGTCCGCGTGCGTGACACGCCGATCTCCGAACAGGCGATCGTGGGGGCTGCCATGGGGGCGGCGATGACAGGCTTGCGCCCGATCGCGGAAATCATGTTCTCCGACTTCCTCGCCGTGTGCTGGGATATGGTGGCGAACGAGGTCGCCAAGGCGCGCTACATGTCCGATGGTCAGCTTGAATGTCCGCTGGTGATCCGTACCGCGAACGGGGCCGGCTCCCGCTTCGGCGCGCAGCATTCGCAAAGCGTCGAAAACTGGGCGATGGCGGTGCCCGGCATCAAGGTGGTGGCGCCATCGACGCCGGCTGACGTCAAGGGGCTGTTGGCCGCCGCCGTGCGCGATCCCGACCCGGTGCTGTTTTTCGAGCATAAATCGCTCTACGCCACCAAGGGCGAGGTGCCGGACGGTGAGCATGTCGATGAGCTGGGCACCGCCCGCGTGCTCATGCGGGGCGATGACGTGACTATCATCGCGCTCGCCGCCATGGTGCCGCGCGCGCTTGCCGCCGCCGAACGGCTCAAGGACGAGGCCGGGATTTCCGCCACCGTCATCGATGTGCGCTCGCTGGTGCCGCTCGACACCAAGACCATCCTGGAAGAGGTCGCCCATACCGGGCGCGCGGTCACGGTCGAGGAAAACCCGCGGCTCTGCGGTTGGGGGGCGGAGATCGCCTCGATCATCGCCGAGGAAGGCTTCTGGAACCTCGACGGGCCGGTCCGGCGGATCACCACGCCGCATATCCCGCTGCCGTCGGCCGACCATCTCGAAGACCTCGCCTTGCCGTCGACAGACCGCATCTTCGAGACCATCCGCGCCACGCTGGATTGAGCGGGGGCGGGGGAGATGGACATCATCATGCCGCAGCTTGGCGAGACCGTGACCGAAGGGACGGTCACGATATGGCACAAGAAGCCGGGCGATGCGGTCGGTCCGGACGAGACCCTGTTCGAGGTCGCGACCGACAAGGTCGATACCGAGGTGCCGGCCCCGGCCCGGGGCGTGCTGGCCGAAATCCTGGTCGAGGAAGGCGAAACCGTCGAGGTCGGCACACGGCTCGCGGTGCTGCGCACGGAAGACGAGGGAGCGGCGCCCGCCGGCCCCGAGGCAACCGAAGCTGTTCCTGCCGCCGCCGCTCCCGTTGCGGAAGCGGCGCCGGGCGCCACGGCGCGCGCCGATGATGGTGCGCCGCCCTTATCGCCGGCGGTACGCCGTCTGCTGGCCGAACACGGGCTGGAGGCGGCGGATGTTACGGGGACCGGGCGCGGCGGGCGCATCAAGCCGGGCGATGTGCGGGGATTCGTCGCCGCCGGCGGCAAGCAGGTGGTGGAACCCGAGCCGGAAGAGCCCGAGACCACGGAAGAAGACACCGAACTTGAAATGGAAGCCGCCGAGCTTGCGGTGGAAGAGACGGCGCCGGAGCCCGAGCCGGAGCCGGAACCCGAGCCGGATCCCGAACCGGAGCCCGAGCCGGAACCCGAACCCGAACCCGAACCAGAGCCCGACCGAACGGTTATCCCCTTCAACAAGCTGCGCCAGCGCACGGCGGCGCACATGGTGCGCTCCAAGGCGACGAGCCCTCACGTCCTGCAGGCCGTCGAGGTCGATTTCGAGAACGTCGCCCGCGCCCGCGAGAAGATGGGTTCGGCATGGCAGAAACGCGAAGGGTTTTCGCTGACCTGGCTCCCCTTTATCGCCCACGCGGTTTGCCGGGCGATCTCGGATTATCCCAAGATCAATGCGAGCGTCGATGGCGAGCAACTCGTGGTGTGGCGCGACGTACATCTCGCCATTGCCGTCGATCTGGGTTTCGACGGGCTGGTGGCGCCGGTGATCCACGACGCGCAGGACCGCTCGGTGACCGAGCTGGCCCGGTCCATACACCATCTCGCCCGCCGTGCGCGCGAAGACGCGCTGCTGCCCGATGATTTTTCCGGCGGCAGCTACACGATTTCCAACAGCGGCGCCTTTGGCACGCTGATCACCGCCCCGATCATCAACCAGCCGCAGGTCGCTATCCTGTCGATGGACGGGGTAAAAAAACGCCCGGTGGTCGTCGAGGGCGAGGACGGCGACACCATCGTCATCCGCCCGGTCGGCGTGCTGGCGCAATCGTTCGACCATCGCGCCATCGACGGCGCCTACTCCGCGGCATTCCTGCACCGACTGCGTGAAATCATCGAAACCGATGACTGGATGGAAGCAGTTGACTGATCGCGCGGCCTTGCCCCTGCAATCGATCCTCGATTGCGTCGCCTGGGTCGACGCGCCGCTTGATCTGTTGCGCATCGAGGACGGACCGGACCTGTTGCCGACTCGCTATCCGTTGGCCGATATCGCCACCGGCACGCTGGCGGCCGTCGGGCTCGCCGCGGCGGAGTTGGGGCGGCTCGGCAGCGGGCGGACGCAGACCGTGACGGTGGATCGCGCCGCGGCCGGTATCGGCATGTCGAGCGCTGAATATCTCCGGATCGATGGCGAAATACGCGACCGCTGGGACCCGGTGACGGGTTTCTACCCGGCGCGGGACGGACGCTGGGTCTATCTGCACGGCAATTTTCCACATCTGCGCGACGGTCTGCTGGCGCTGCTGGACGCAGAAAATTCAAAGGAGTCGGTGGCCGCCGCCGTCGCCGGCTGGGACGCCGATGCGCTCGAGGATGCAGGCGTCGAGGCCGGGCTTTGCGTGTCCGCGGTGCGCACGCGCGCGCAATGGCAGACCCACCCTCATCAGCGTGCCGTCGCCGTCTTGCCGCTGGTCGAGATCACCCGCATCGGCGACGCGCCGGCCCGGCCCTTGCCCGATGCCGCGCGTCCGCTGGGCGGTGTCCGCGTGCTTGATTGCACGCGGGTGATCGCCGGGCCGATGGCAGGGCGTACTTTCGCCGAGCACGGCGCGGACGTGCTGCGCATCAACGGCCCCCATCTGCCCTTCATCGAGGCGCTGGTCATCAATACCGGGATCGGCAAGCGCTCCTGCTTCGTGGATCTGCGGGATGCGGACGGGGTTGCGACGCTGGAAAAGCTGGTCGCCGATGCCGACGTGTTTTTCAATTCCTACCGTCCCGGTGCGCTGGCCGCGCGCGGCTTCGGGCCGGAACGGCTGGCCGAATTGCGACCCGGCATGGTTTCGGTGTCGCTCGACGCCTGGTCGCGCGCCGGGCCGTTTTCGCCGCGCCGGGGCTATGACAGCCTGGTCCAGGCGGCCTACGGCCTGTCGGTCGTTGGCGATGACGGGCGGCCCCGGCGTTTGCCCTGTCAGCCGCTCGATTATCTGACCGGCTATCTGGCGGCATTTGGCGCCATGGAAGCGCTGCGCCGCCGGGTGACCCAAGGCGGAAGCTGGCATGTTTCGCTGTCGCTTGCGCGGATCGCCGAATGGATCTTCGAAATGACCGACGCGCTTGGTTTTATCGCCGACGTGCCGGACCGGGCGCCAACGCCGGACGAACTTGGCGCATGGATGCAGGAAATGGAGTCCGATTTCGGCCAGCTCCGTTTTCTCCGCCCCGCGATCTCGATGTCGGAAACCCCGCCCGGCTGGGACCGTCCGCCGACGGCGCCGGGAACCGACCCGGCTGAGTGGATTTAGTTTTTTGTCCGCTTCGCGTGGAACGGATTTAAGTTTCCATCCGCGCGGTAGAGCCGCGCACCACCAGTTCCGGTTCCAGTAGAAGCTTCTGCACTGGCGCTTGGTCGTTGCGGATCAACTCCATTAGCGTTTCGGCCGCGCGCGCGCCCATGTGGTAGTGCGAAATGCGAACCGTGGTCAGCGGCGGCGACATCCGGTGCAGGTTCGGGATGTCGTTGAATCCGGTCAGCGACACATCACCCGGACAGTTCAGCCCATGTGCGGCGAAGGCGTCGAGACAGCCGAGCGCCAGCAGGTCGTTGGCCGCGATAATGGCGGTGAAGTCACGGCCGCGCGAAATCAGTGTCTCGCAGGCGGCGTAGCCCGCCTCGTCGCGGAAGGCGTTGGCGGCGACGATCAGCCCGGGGTCCGGCTTCAACCCGGCGGCCCTCATCGCGGCGACAAAGCCCCGGTGGCGCGCATCGCCGGTCGATAGTGCCCTTGGGCCGCCGACGAAGGCGATATCGCGATGGCCCAGCCCGACCATGTGATCGACCACCAGGCGCATGCCGAGCGCGTCGTCATTGATGATGCAGGCCACCCCGGTGCGGTCCACGGTTCGGTTGATCAGCACGACCGGCAGGTTTTCCTCGCGGCAGCTATCGATCAGCCCGTCGCGGCGCCGCGCCGTGGCCAGGATAAGCCCGTCCACCCGGCGTTCGCGCATGCGCTCTACCGTCAGGCGTTCACGGTCCCCGTCATTATCTGTATTGGCGATGATCGCGGTATAGCCGGCCGGCGCCAGCGTGTCCTCGATGCCACGGATAATCGGCGGAAACAGCGCGTTGGTCAGGTCGGGGATCACCACGCCGATGGTAAATGTCCGGTTGGTCCTGAGGCTCGACGCGATCGGGTTGGGCCGGTAGCCCAGCGTCCGGGCCGCGTCGGTCACGCGCCGCGCCAC
>JAZFSB010000245.1:0-2232 GCA_036445935.1 Alphaproteobacteria bacterium
GATCGCGCGCTATGCGGGCTACTGCCGAGAGTTGACCGGGCCCGGCGTCAAGCCGATGCCGCCCGTCCTGCTCGGCATCGCCAGACACAGCCGCGATCATACCGAGGCGGTCTACAACCGGGTCGTCATACCCAAATTCGCCGCTATGGTGCCGGCGCCCAAGGTGCGCGTGGTGCGCTTCGGCACCGGGACCCACGCCTACGAGAAGTCCGAGGACGGGCTGCCCATGGGGCTGGTGCCGGCGGTCGCCCGTCTTTGGCACGACGCCATCACCGAGGGCTATTACCTGCACGGCTGAGGGAGCGCGCCGGTTAGGAGTGGTGTTTAGGAGTTGACAGTATGAAGCCGTTTCTGCACGCTCTCCCCTGCCAAGGACACGTTGTTCCGCAAATAAACACCGGTGAGGGGAGGAGCACCCCAAGCGCATGTATTCCTACCTGATACGGCGGGTGGTGGGGACCATCCCGGTCATCATCCTGATCTCCATGCTGGTGTTCATGCTGGTCCAGGCGGCGCCGGGCGATCCCGCCGATCTGCTGCTGTCCGACGAGGCCACCACCGAGGACGTGGCCGAAGCGCGCAAGCGCTGGGGCCTCGACCAGCCGATCTACGTTCAGTATGGGAAGTTCCTGTTTCTGGCGCTTCAGGGCGATTTCGGCATCTCGTTCCGCTATGCCGACCCGGTGCTGTGGATGATCGCCGCGCGCCTGCCGGCGACCATCGAGCTTGCCACATTCGCCATCCTGGTGTCGATCATCATCGGCGTGCCGCTGGGGGTGTGGGCCGGCGCACGGCCCAATTCCTGGGTCGACAATGTCGGTTCGTTCTTCGGCTTCTTCGGCATTTCCATGCCCAATTTCTGGCTCGGCATCATGCTGATCCTGATCGTGTCGGGCTTCTTCAACCTGCTGCCGTCGGCGGGCCGCGACACCTATGGCGTGGCGGGTGATCCGATCACCGGCTTTTACATGATCGACAGCATCATCCTGGGCAACTGGGCCGGGGTGTGGGATGCGCTCAAGTACCTGATCATGCCCGGGGTGGCATTGGGCATCAACCAGATGGGCATCCTGATGCGCGTCACCCGCTCCTCGGTGCTGGAGGTGATGCACGAGGACTACATCACCACCGCGCGCGCCAAGGGGCTGAGCGAGCGCGCCGTGCTGTGGCGCCACGTGCTGCGCAACGCCCTGATCCCCATCATCACCGTGGTCGGGCTCGAGCTCGGCACCCTGCTGTCGGGGTCGATCATCGTCGAGACGGTGTTCTCGTGGCCGGGCAGCGGCGCGCTGCTGATTTCCGCCATCACCAGCCGGGACTATCCGCTGATCACCGGCACCGTGCTGATGTACACCATGGCTTTCGTGATCATCAATTTCACCATCGACGTTCTGTACGCCGTCATCGATCCGAGGATACGCTTTGAGAAATAGCTCGACACTCCGCGCCGATCTGGCGTTGTTGGCCGCCGACGAGCGCTGGCAGCGCATCGCCAAGGCGCTGAAGCCGTGGATGAAGGTCAAGGTCCTTTCCGGCGGGGTCATGGTGCTGCTGCTGATCGTCATCGGCGTAACCGCGCCGCTGATCGTGCCGTTCGATCCCAACGGGCAGAACCTGTTGAACACCCTCAGCGGGCCGACCTGGTGGGCCGGCGAGAACTTCCTCGGCACCGACCATGTCGGGCGCGACATATTGAGCCGCATCATTTACGGCGCCCGCATATCGCTGGTGATCGCCGTCACCGTGGTGATGATCTCGGGCGTCATGGGGGTCGCGCTGGGCGCGATCTCGGGCTATTTCGGCGGCCGCACCGATTTCATCATCCAGAAACTGGTCGAAGTGGTGTGGGCGTTCCCGGCGCTGCTGCTGGCGATCGCGATCATGGCGTTCATGGGCCAGGGGCTCGGCATCCTGATCGTCGCCCTGGTCAGCCAGCGCTGGATCCCCTATTGCCGCGTCTCGCGCGGTCAGACCCTGTCGCTGAGAACACGCGATTTCGTCGATGCGGCGCGCTCGCTCGGGGCCAGCAACAGCCGCATCATCATCAAGCATATCCTGCCCAACCTGATGCAGGCGGCGGTGGTGATCGGAACCTTCGCCATGGCCTCGGCGATCATCTCCGAGGCGTCGCTGTCCTTCCTCGGCCTCGGCGTGCCGCCGGAGATCCCGACATGGGGCAGCATGCTGGCCGACGGGCGCACCTATATCAGCACGTCGTGGTGGATGGCCCTG
>JAZFSB010000246.1:0-4293 GCA_036445935.1 Alphaproteobacteria bacterium
CGGGGTCGGCTTCGATGCGGTCGAGGAAATCGTTGTCCCAGTCCGGGTTGATATGGCCGAAACGCGTGCCGTTGAGTTGGTGCGACATGCCGCCTGTCCCGAAGATCACGACCTTGAGATCGCGGTCGATCGCCTCGACGGCCGCGCGGATGGCCGTGCCCAGCCGGTAGCAGCGCCGTGCCGTCGGGATCGGGTGCTGGATGACATTTACCGCGACCGGCACGCACGCCATCGGCCAGTCGGGGTCGTGTGGGAAGCACATATGCATCGGCACCAGGAAGCCATGCTCGACGGAAAGCTCCTGGCACACGGTGATGTCAAATTCGTTGTAGATCAGCTCTTCGCACAATTTCCATGAGAACTCGGCATCTCCGCGTATCGGCGGCAGCGGGCGGACGCCCCACCCCTCGTCAGCGATCGGGTAGGCATCCGCCGCGCCCACCGCGAAGGTAGGGTACTTGTCGAAGAACATGTCGCCGCCATGGTCGTTATAGACCACGATGGCGATGTCCGGCTTGATATCGGCCAGCCACTCGCGCACCGGAATATAGGCGTCGAACAGCGGTTTCCAGTCGGGCTCGTCCTGCTGGCCCATATCGTAGGCCTTGCCGATGGAGGGCACGTGCGAGCTGCCGATGCCGCCGATGATGCGGGCCATGTCAGCGGGCCCCCTTGGCGTTTCGGCTGTCCATGAACTGCTCGAATGTTTCACCGCGAAGCTGGGCGCCCATGTGGTAGAGCCCGTGGCCGGTGCAGGCGCCGATTTTCATGATCATGTAGATATTGCCGCCGCAGTCCTCGATCAGCCCGCGGAAGTCGCGGTCCCGCATATATTGCTTCTCCTGGTCGTTCAGGGCGTAACGCTCCATGAACGCTTCCTCGTCGGCTTTGAAGGCGTCGCGGTTGGCGGCGTCGGCGAACGCCATGGCGAACTTGTTGAGGCGGTAGCCCTTGCGCGACTCGCGCCAGTCAAACACGGTGGTGCCGGGAATGGGGCGCGATCTGTCGACCTGAACGGGCATTTGGGCGTCTCCCTTGCTTTCAAGTCAAATTCTAGCGTGTTTCCGCTTCGCGTGGAATCGCACCGGACCGCTCTTTTCCAAGGCGGCGCTGTCGGCTACCGTGGTGGCACAGGGAGGCAATGATTTATGGACATCGCTGGCAAGGCGGCCATCGTTACCGGGTCGAGCTCGGTCACCGGCATTGGCGCGGAATGCGCCAAGGCGCTGGCATCGCGCGGCTGCAACGTGCTGATCAACTATGTGACGAACGAGGCGGGCGCCGAGGAAACGGCGGCTTTGTGCGGGGCCGAAGGGGTTGAGACGCTAACCTTTCGGGCCGACGTGTCGCAAGACGCCGATTGCCGCGCCATGGTTGCCGCCGCTCTCGACAAATGGGGCCGGCTCGATGTTCTGGTCAATAACGCGGCGACCACCCGCCCGATACCACAGGCCGATCTGGAAGCGCTCGACGCCGACGAATTCATGCGCATCTATTCGGTCAATGTGGTGGGCAATTTTCAGATGACGCGGGCCGCCGCCACGGCTCTTCGCGCAACCGGCGACGCCGCGGTGGTCAATATATCCTCGATCGGGGCTTTTCTTGGCAATGGCAGCTCGATGGCCTATGCGGCGTCGAAGGGCGCGCTCAACACAATGACCATCTCGATGGCGCGCGTGCTGGCGCCGGAAGTCCGCGTCAACGCGATCTGTCCCGGTGGCTTGCTCGGCAACTGGACGGAAAAGATCATGACACCGGAGGGTTATCAGCGCCGGGTGCAGGAGGCAGAGACCGACTTCCCGCTGCACAAGGCGGTGTGGCCGGTCGATGTCGCGGGCACCGCCTTGTGGCTGATCACAGAGGCGACGACGCTTTCGGGAGAAGCGATCCGAATGGATGTGGGGCAGCATTTGAAATGAACGATCTCAACGGAAAGACCGCCATCATCACCGGTTCGGCAAGCGGCGTCGGAGCGGCCACCGCGCTGCGCTTCGCCGCGCGTGGCGCCAAGGTGTTGATCAATTACAGCAAAAGCAGGCAGGAGGCCGAGGCTACGGTGGCCGCCTGCCAGGATGCCGGCGGCGAGGCGATGCTGTGTGCCGCCGATGTGGCCGACGACGCGGCCTGTCGCGCGATGGTCCAACAGGCGGTCGATGACTGGGGTCGGCTCGATTACCTGGTCAACAGTGCCGGCACCACCCGGCGTTGCGCCCATGATGACCTGGAAGGGGCTTCGGCCGATGATTTCCACGCTATCTACGACGTTAACGTGGTTGGTGTGTTTCAGATGGTTCGCGCCGCCGCGCCGCATCTGAGCGCCAGCGGAAACGGGATGGTGGTCAATGTATCGGCCTGCGGCGGTTTCGACGGCAAGGGCAGTTCAATAGCCTACGCGGCGTCGAAAGGCGCGCTCAACACCATGACGCTGTCGCTGGCCCGCGCGCTGGCGCCCGACGTGCGGGTCAACGCCGTCGCCCCCAACCTGATCGACGGGCGTTGGGTCCGCGCGATGATGGGCGAAGACGCAGGCGCGGCGCATATAGCTGCCACCGCGGAAAAGCACCCGCTGTCGCGGGTCAATTCGCCTGATGATGTAGCCGCCGCCGTGCTCTGGCTGGCGACCGTGGCGACCACCATGACCGGTGAAATCATCCGGCTCGATGCCGGTCATCACCTGACATGACATCAGGCGTCGCCGCATCTAGATCCGAACGGCTTTGGATAGTCGGGCTGGTCGGGGTCGGGCATTTCTTCAGTCATTTCGTGATGCTGGCCCTGCCGCCGCTGTTCCCGTTGCTGGTGCCGGAACTCGGTATTGGCTATGCCGCGGCCGGGTTGCTGATTGGGGCGTTTTCGCTGACCACCGGGGCCGCGCAGATCCCGATGGGGTTCCTGGTCGACCGTATTGGCGGCCGCGCGGTGCTGGTGCTGGGGTTGGCGGTGATGGGCGGGGCGTTGGCTCTGGTGCCGTTCACCGAGGGCTACTGGTCGCTATGCGCGCTTCTGGTCATTGCCGGGATCGGCAATAGCGTTTTCCATCCCGCCGATTACGCCATCCTGGCGGCGCGCGTCGGCGAGGCGCATTTCGGCCGTGCTGTCAGCATTCATACTTTTTTGGGGTATCTCGGCTGGGCGGCCGCGCCGCCGATCATGTTGGCGCTGACCGCTTGGGTTGACTGGCGCATGGCGCTGGGGCTGGTCGGCATGGCGGGGCTGGCGATCGCCGCCGTCATGCTGTGGCGCGCCGGGCTGTTGGACGACACCGCATCGCGGGCGGCGCGGGGGACACAGGCGCGCGAAGGGGGCGGGCTGGCCACCGGGTTGGCGCTGATGCGCTCGACACCGATGGTCATGATGTTCCTGTTCTTCGTGCTGACCGGGATGGGCGGACAGGGCATTCTGGCATTCACGATCGTTGGGCTGCCATTGATCCACGGCGTTGCCGGCCAGACCGCGAGCAGCATTCTCACCGCCCATCTGGTCGCATCCGCTGTCGGTGTGCTGGTGGGCGGTTGGCTGGCTGACCGGACGTCACGGCATAATTTGGTGGCGGCGCTTTCGATTGGCGGGGTGGCGCTGGCGATCCTGCTGGTTGGGTTCGACGAAGTGCCGGTATTGCTCATGACATTGATGATGGTGCTGGGTGGGTTGCTTTACGGAATCAGCAGCCCGTCGCGCGACATTATCGTCAAGCAGGCCGCGACCGCGACCTCGACCGGTGTCGCCTTCGGCTTTACCGCGACCGGGCTCAGCATCGGTAGCGCCATAGGTCCGGTGGTCTTCGGGTGGATCATGGATTTCGGCCGACCCGATCTCGTGTTCGTAGGCGTTGCCGCCCTGATGGCTCTGTCTGTCGTAACGGTTGTGCTGACAAGGCGCTAAAAAGTTTTCGTGCCGTCATTACCGTGAAAATATAGCCGTAGCAGCAAGGGCGTCGCGATTGTCGTAACCACGGCCATGAGCACCAGCCCGTGATAGAGGTTTGCCACAATCGGGCCCGGTGGGGTTGGGATCGCAAAAAGTCCGGCCGTCGCCGCGATTTGCACCACGACCAACTCGACGGCGCCGCGTGCGTTCATACCGATGGCGATGACCGAGGACTGGTGCGTGGACAGTCCGCATGCGAGCGAAGCGCCACCTGCGCCGAGGAACTTGCCGGCAAAGGCCGCCAGCAGCAATAGCCCAACGAACAACGGCGCGGCCGTAATCGATCCAAGATCGAGCGCAAGCCCGATCGAGGCAAAAAATACCGGACCGAAAATAGTCGTAGCCATAAAAGAAACCGTGCGGTCA
>JAZFSB010000247.1:0-7185 GCA_036445935.1 Alphaproteobacteria bacterium
ATGTTATTGCCGTCGCCGCACCAGCCCACGGTACGGCCTTTGATCGGCCCCTTGTTCTGTTCGAAGGTCATCACGTCGGCGATCAGCTGGCACGGGTGGCTGCGGTCGGTCAGCCCGTTGATGATCGGGATGGTGGCGTTGGCGGCCAGTTCCCTGAGCTTGTCGGGGTCGTCGGTCCGCATCATCACGGCATCGACATAGTGCGACAGCACGCGCGCGGTATCGCCGATGGTCTCGCCCCGTCCGATCTGCATATCGTCGGGGTTAAGCACCACCGCCTCGCCGCCGAGCTGCTTGATGCCGACCTCGAAGGAAACCCGTGTCCGGGTCGACGGCTTTTCGAAAATCATGGCGAGCGTGCGCCCGGCGAGCGGCCGGGCCTTGCCGGCGGCATCCTCGCCGCGCCGAAACGCCTCGCCCATATCGACGATGCGGCGCAGCTCGCTGGCCTCGATCCGGTCGAGGTCGAGAAAATGCCGGATTGTGCTCACGGGCCGAGCGCGCCGCAGGCGGAATCGATCATCGCCACCGCCTCGTCTATATGGTTCTGTTCGATAATCAGCGGCGGCAGCAGCCGCATCACGTTATCGGCCGCCGGCACCGTCAGCAGCCCGGCGGCGTTGCAGGCCGCGACCAGCTCGCCGGCCGGAATGACGCACTTGATGCCGATCATCAGCCCAACGCCGCGTGTCGATTCGATAATCCTCGGCCACCGCGACGGCAGCGCGGCGACCGCGCTTTGCAGAGCCTCGCCGCGGTCGCGCACTTGCGCCAGGAAACCGTCTTCAAGCAGTATGTCGAGCACGCCGTTGGCAACCGCCATGGCCAGCGGATTGCCACCGAAGGTGCTGCCATGGGTACCCGGCGTAATACCAACCGCAGCCGCTTCAGTGGCGAGACAGGCGCCAACCGGGAAACCGCCGCCAAGCCCCTTGGCAATCGCCATTACGTCGGGCCGCACGCCTGACCATTCATGGGCAAACAGCTTGCCGGTGCGCCCTATGCCGGTCTGCACCTCGTCGCACATCAACAGCAGGCCAAATTCATCGCAGGCAGCCCTCAGCCCCTGAAGGAATGCATCGTCGGCCGCCCGGATACCGCCTTCGCCCTGCACCGCCTCGACCAGGATGGCGGCGGTTTCGGGCGTGATCGCGTCACGCACGGCGTTCAGATTGCCGAACGGCACATGGTCGTAGCCCTCCGGCAGGGGCGCAAAACCCACCTTGTGGACCTCGTTGGCGCCGGCCGTGATGGTGCTCAACGTGCGGCCATGAAACGACCCCTCGAAGCTGAGGATGCGATAACGGTCGGGATTGCCGGTCTCGTCATGATACTTGCGGATCAGCTTGAAGCCCGCCTCGACCGCCTCGGCGCCGGAATTGCAGAAGAACATGGTGTCGGCGAAGGTTGCCGCGACCAGCCGCTGGGCCAGCCGCTCCTGTTCGGGAATGCGGAACAGGTTGGAGCAATGCCACAGCTTGCCCGCCTGTTCGGTCAACGCCTTGACCAGATGCGGATGGTTATGGCCAAGCGCGGTCACCGCGATCCCAGACGCAAAGTCCAGGAAGCGCCGTTCGTCGGTGGCATAAAGATAGGCGCCGTTGCCGCGATCGAACGCGACATCGACGCGCGCATAGCTCGGCATGATTTCCGATGACATGGCGCTCGTTCTCCAGGAACCGGGTGCGGCCCCGTGCCGCCGCCGCGGAAACGCGGACAATAGGGAAACGGGGCGCGTTCTGTCAACGACCAGACGCCGCCGGGACGCCGCGCAGGGCTGGGTTTCGCCGGTTCCGCGTGCCTATCCCAATCCGGTCATGCTCGTGCCCGATACACCTCTGTCCGATTTGTCACGCCCATCCCCATCTCGTCATACGCGGGCTTGACCCGCGTATCTTGCAAGCCATTGAAAAAATTGTGAATTCGCGCGGCAGGAGATGCGCGGATCAAGTCCGCGCATGACGAGATTTTATATTGCCGCGGAGATGCTGGTGTCGAGGTCGAGTTC
Organism: Alphaproteobacteria bacterium; assembly: GCA_036445935.1. Lineage (GTDB taxonomy): Bacteria > Pseudomonadota > Alphaproteobacteria > MPNO01 > UBA2964 > JAZFSB01. Next base: position 2,009 of record JAZFSB010000247.1, read on the forward strand.
GATCAACACCCATAGGGGTCACTACCTTATTTGATAATCCACTCGCGCCGCCCGGTCACTCGCCGTCGGGCGCGTCGGCGCCGCCGGATTCAGGGGTCGGCAGGTTGCGCGGCGGCGGTGCGGCGGCCTGGGGCGCGGATGGCGCGCCGGCGCCACTGGCGGCTGTCGGCTTGGTGGCGCGCGCCAACCTGGCGGGCGGGGCGTAACCATCCTTGTCCTCGCCGAAATAAAGGGTGCGGTGGGGAAATGGCATTTCGATCCCCAGCTCGTCGAAACGCTTCTTCATGCGCCGGTTGAATTCGCGCCCAACCGCCCACTGGCGGATCGGCTTGGTGGTGATGCGTGCCTTGATGACCACCGCGTTGTCACCAAAGCTGTCAACGCCAAGCACCTCGAGCGGCTCGACAATGTCGGCGCGCCAGTTCTCTTCTTCCAGCATGCCGGCGCCGATTTCGTGCAGCACCGCGACCACCTGATCGGTATCTTCCCGGTAGGCGACCCCGACATTGAAGATGTAGCGCGAAAACTCCTTGGTCATGTTTTCGACCGTGGTCACCTCGCCGAACGGGATGATGTGGACCACGCCACCCAGATCGCGCAGCCTGAGCGTGCGCAGCGTCAGCGTCTCGACCACCCCGGCATGGTCGCCGATCTTGACCACGTCGCCGACCGCGATCTGATCCTCGATCAGGATGAACATGCCGGTGATGATGTCCTTGACCAGCGCCTGCGACCCAAAGCCGATGGCCAGCCCGATAACGCCCGCGCCGGCCAGCAGCGGTGCGATATTAACGCCGAGTTCTGACAGGGTGACCAGCACGACGACCGCGATCAGCACGATCAGCGTGGTGGTGCGCAACAGCGGCAACAGTGTGCGGGCGCGCGCGCCAACGGCCGCGCCCGGCTCACCGGCGCGGCCGAGATAGCGCGTGATCGCGGCATCGATCATTTCCCACAGCATGACGGCGACGACCACGATCAGCCCCACCGTGATCACGCCGCCGGTCAGCCGCCGGCCAAACGGCGACTCGATCCAGGCGAAGGAATCGACGCCCCAGACCTCAAGCACCGCAAGCGCGGCCGCAGCCAGGATTACCACCCCAGCGGCGCGGTCCAGCAACGGCAAATAACGGTTGGCGCGGGCTTCCAGCCCCGGAAAACGCCGGATCATTTCCGGTTTCAACGCGAATGCCCGGCGCGCGAGGCGGTGAAACCCCGCCATCAGCAGCCGGGCGGCCACCAGGACCACCAGCGTCAGCACGGTGGCGCGCAGCACGAATTCGAAGCCGCCTTCGATGTCCAGCGACCAGACGGAAAACACCGCGACCACGTAGAGCACGGCCAGCACATGCCAGATATCGGCGATGCGCGCGCGCAGATCGCCGAGCGCGGCCGGACCGTCGCCGGCGCCGCGCAGCCAGCCCGCGACCAGGGCGCGGTTCTGCAACACGAACGCCACCGCCATCAGCGCCACCAGCAGGCCCAGCACATGCAACAGCCCGTTCGCGGCATCTTCGTCGATGCCGAGCCGGCGCAGCGCCTCGATGACAAAGGAAGCATAGATCGGCGCCTCGATCAGCCGCCGCACCCAGATGAACAGATAGGCGGCATCGACATCGCGCAGCGGCACCGGTCGCAGAGCGGGCGCGCCGGGGGCCAGCACCAGACGGGCGGCCACCAACACGATCCGCGCGGCCACGTTGGCGGCGATCAGGATCAGCGTCACAGCCCCCGCCGTCTCACCCGCGACCACCAGGCTCATCACCGCGTAAGCAACGCCGAGAAAGACCACGATCGGTGTCATGCCGAGCGCCGCGCGCGCCAAAAGGGCGGCCAGCCGCACCAGCCACGTCTCGACCACGCGCGCTTCCAGCCGGGCGCGCGGGCCCAGCAACAGCCGCCGGATGATCCATTCGGCGATCAGCCCGGCGCCGATCGCGGCCAGCAGCTTCCAGGCGATCTCGAACCAGTGCGCGCGCGCCGCCGGATCTCCCGCCTCGGACACCACGCCGCGCCAAAGTCTCGGTAGGTCGGTGAAGGCGCGCGCCGCCCCGAACAGTTTCTGACCCAGCTCGCCGAGCCGCTGCGCCATGAAACCAAGCGCCCGCTCCCCGGCGCCGCGTCCCTCGGCCGCCGGCGCGCCGGTTTTTTCCCGGGCGGCCAGCAGGGTCTTGAGCTGTTCGACGAATTTCTCGCGTTCGGCTTCGTTTTCGAGCGTGCCGATCAGCGCCTCGATGCGCGCCGTCTCGGCTGCGGCGGCGGGATCGGGAGCTACGGGATCAGCAGTCTGCGCGGACACGCCGCCCGCGACGAACAGCGCAAACACCAGGCCCAACAGCAACGATCGAAACAAACGCATTGCGCCCCCGTCCCCAAATTCCAGCTCGACATAAATTTAGACCACGTGCCGCCCGCAACCGCAAACCGTTCGACATGTTGCCGCCGGGCTCAAACAGGCGTAAGTCCGGCGCGTTATAGCAGGAGAAACTGATGGCGGAGTTTTCTTGGATCGACGGGCTTGCCGGCGGCGCGATGATCGGGGCGGCGGCGGCCCTGCTTTTGCTGATCGACGGGCGGATCGCCGGCATCAGCGGCATTCTCGGCGGTCTGCTCGATCGCCGCGCCGGAGAGATTGCCTGGCGCGCCGCGTTCGTCATCGGGCTGTTAGCGGGACCGCTGCTGGTGTTGACGCTGGGCGGCACCGTCACGGTGCGGCCGCAGGCGTCCCTGGAGGTGTTGATCGTGGCCGGGCTGCTGGTCGGGTTCGGCACCCGTATGGGTGGCGGCTGCACCAGCGGGCACGGGATTTGCGGACTGGCGCGCCTGTCGCCGCGCTCAATGGCGGCGACCGCGACGTTCTTCGCCGCCGCCCTGCTGACCGTCGCTTTCGTCCGCCACGTGATCGGGGCTTAAGGCGATGACCCGGATACTCACCAGCCTGTTGGTCGGCGCGCTATTCGGCGGCGGGCTCACCGTCTCCGGCATGATCGACCCGGCAAGGGTGCTCGGCTTTCTCGATGTCGCGGGGCGCTGGGATCCGACGCTGGCGCTGGTCATGATCGGCGCGTTGGGCGTCACCCTGCCAGCCTTCGCCTGGGCCCGGCGGGCGGGTGCCGCGCCGTTGCGATCGGCAACGTTCGACTTTCCGACGCGCCGGGACATCGACAGGCGGCTGATCGCGGGCGCCGCGATCTTCGGCGTCGGCTGGGGCCTGTCGGGCCTGTGTCCCGGCCCCGGGATATCGGCGCTGGCCTCGGGCCTGGTCCCGATCTTTGCTTTCGCGGCCGCGATGATCGCCGGCATGGCGCTGTTCCACCTGTGGAACCGGCGCGGCGGCGGTTAACACAAAACTTGCCCGCCCCGCTCCAGATGGGCTATGCGGGCAGGTGGAAACGCTAACGTGAGCCCGAGGAGCGACGCCAGCGTGAGCCTGCGAGACGATATCGCCGATGAAATACCCCGGCTGCGCCGATATGCGTGGGTGCTGCTGCGCGATACAACGGCGGCCGACGATCTGGTCCAGGACTGTCTGGAGCGGGCAATCTCCCGCGAGCACCTGTTCCAGCCCGGGACTAATTTGCGGGCCTGGCTGTTTACCATTATGCACAATCTCCACGTCAACGCGATTACGCGGGCGCGGCGGATGGTGTCGGCCGATCCCACGCATGAAGCCGTCGATGAACGGCGTGCGGTATCGCCGGCCCAGGGAGACAGGCTGCTTTTGCGCGACCTGGAGCGCGCGCTGGCGGCGCTGTCCGTCGAACAGCAGGCGGTGGTCCTGCTGATCGGTGTCGAAGGGCTGACCTATAAGGAAGCTGCAGGCGTGCTTGACGTGCCGATCGGAACTATTATGTCACGGTTGGCGCGCGGCCGCGAAAAACTACGCCGTTTGATGGATGGCGAGGATCCGGAATCGAAGACCGGGAAAACGCCATGAGCATAGAAGACAGAATCGACGACACCGAACTGCACGCCTATCTCGACGGAGAACTTGGCGAGGAGGAAAGCCGCGCGGTCGAAGCCTGGCTGGCGGCCCACCCCGACGATGCCGCGCGCGTCGCCGCCTGGCGCGGCCAGAAAAACGCGCTCGCCGGATTGGGCGAGGAGATCCTCGACGAAACGCCGCCCGAACGCATGACCCGGGCGCTGGACGCCGCCCCGTTACCGGCCACGCGCCGCGACCGCGCAAGCTGGATGCGCGCGGCGGCGGCACTGGTCGTGTTCGTCGCCGGCGCCGCCGCCGGCTGGTGGCTGCACGGATCGGGACTGACGGGAGCGGCCACGCGCGAGGTGGTTTTCGTCGACCGCGCGGCCGGCGCGCATGTCGTGTTCACCCGCGAACGGCGCCATGCCGTCGAGGCCAGGGCCGACAAGGAAGAACGCCATCTGGTGCGCTGGCTGTCGCGCCGGCTCGGCCGCAATCTCAACCCGCCATCGCTGGACGGCGCCGGGTTCCGGCTGATCGGCGGGCGGCTGGTCGCCGACGATGGCGGGCCGGCGGCGCAGTTCATGTACCAGGACAGTGAAAAACGACGGCTGACGATCTATGTGCGCCGCGCGCGCGACGTGAAGAATGTCGCCTTCCGCATTGCCGAGACCCGAGGAGTCTCAGCCTTCTATTGGATCGAAAAGCCTTACGCCTATGCGTTGATCGGCAAGATGGAGCGTCAGGAGTTGCTGAAGCTCGGCCGCCTGGTGTTCGACCACCTCAACGCGCCCGCCAGATAACTTTTCCACGACCATGGAATAATTTGCCCCGCCCATCTGTTGGCGGAGCAGGTTGGCGTGTATTGCGCGCGGCCCTAAACCAATAGTGGAGGCGAAATCGTCATGACGAGCTGGATGAAAAATATTTTAGTCGCCGGGATCGCGGTCGCGGTGCTGGGCGCCGGCATGGCGGCGACGCAGCCGGCTTCCGCCGATCCGGTCAAGGATCGCCGCGCGTTGATGAAGAGCAATTCAAAGGCTGAGAAAGCCCTTAGAAAGGCCGCCAAGGCAGGCGATGCGAAGGCAGCCAGGAAGCAAGCGATGATTATCGTCGGCAATGCGGACAGAATTATTGGTCTGTTCCCCAAGGGTACCGACCGTGGCACGCTTAGCGCGACGACCACCCGAGCGAAACCGGTTATCTGGAAAGACTGGGAAACTTTCAAACAAAAACCGCGCGCCTTGAAATC
>JAZFSB010000248.1:0-3578 GCA_036445935.1 Alphaproteobacteria bacterium
GCCAGCAGCATGTCGCGGAAGCGGTAGGCGAGCCCTTCGTTCTGCCCGGCGCACAGCGGAATCCGCGTCTCGCGCCTGAGCTCGGCCATCAGCCGCACGTCGTTCTGGGCGATCGGTTCTTCGAAAAAGGCGACGTCGAATTCCTCGACCAGCCGGCACAGCGCCCGCGCATTGAACAGGTCCAGCCGGCAGCCGGCATCGATGGCGATTTCCACATCCGGCCCGACCGCGTCGCGCACCGCGCGCACGCGGCCCGCATCGGCGCGCACGATCTCGCCCAGCGGCGGGTGCTCACGGCGCGGATCGAGGCCCGGCCGGCCGACCTGCATCTTGAGCCCGCGAAAGCCCATCCCGACGACGCGCACGGCCACGTCGGCCAGCGCCTGGTCGTCGAGAAACGAAAACCCGCAAGTGGCATAGACCGGCACCCGATCCCGCGCGCCGCCCAGCAAACGCCAGAGCGGCTGGCCGAAGGCCTTGCCCTTGATGTCCCACAGCGCCAGATCGATGGCGCTGATCGCGTGGCTGGCGTAGCCGGTCTGGCCCCACGGCGTCGCGGTCCAGTACATCTCCTGCCACAGACGTTCATGCGCCAGCGCATCGCCGCCCACGATGGCCGGGCCGAGCACCGCATTGATCGCCTCGGCCACCGGCCTTGCCTGGGTGATCGAGGTCATGCCGTGACCGATCAGACCGGTATCGGTCTCGACCAGCACATGGGTCATTTCGTTGGTGTCGGCGCGGTCTATTCCCAGCGCGTCGAAATTTACCGGCGCTTCAAGCGGCGTCGCCTCGACGCGGGCGATTTTCATGATGTTGCGCGCAATCGCACCGGCCCGCTCCCCCACCCGGCCACCCATAGGATACTGCCGTGGGGTGGCCGGGTGGGGGAGCGGGCAAGGGCCGCAAAATCAGACTTGGACATGATCACGCGGTAAGGGCGGCGACGCCGCCATGGGCAACCGACCAGCTCACCGGGTCGTTCATGAAGCTCTCGACGCTATCCAGCGTCTTGGCGTCGAACAGGTCGCCTTCCTTGGCGACCTTGAGGACGTCCCACCAGGTGGCGAGCGCATGCAGCTTGACGCCGATGTCGTCCATGATCTTATCGCTGTCGGGGAAGATCGCGTAGTGGAACACCACGAAGACATGATCGACGGTCGCGCCCGCGCTGCGCAGCGCCTCGCAGAAATTCACCTTGCTGCGCCCGTCCGTGGTCAGGTCCTCGACCAGCAGGGTGCGCTGGCCTTCGATCAGATTTCCCTCGATCTGGGCGTCGCGGCCGAAGCCCTTGGGCTTCTTGCGGACATATTGCATCGGCAGCATCAGCCGGTCCGCCATCCAGGCGGCGAACGGGATACCCGCGGTCTCGCCGCCGGCGACGGTGTCGAACTGTTCGAACCCCACGTCGCGCAGGATCACCGAGGCGCCGAAATCGATCACGGTCTGGCGCAGACGGGGATACGAGATCAGCTTGCGGCAGTCGATATAGACCGGGCTGGCCCAGCCCGACGTGAAGATGAACGGTTGTTCGGCGTTGAAATGAACCGCCTCGACCTCGAGCAGCATCTTCGCTGTAAGTTCGGAAATAACTGCCTTGTCGGGAAATGCGCCGCCCACCGCCATGCCTTGAGTCTCCGCTACCTGAACCACGTCCCGCTGACGCGCCGCGCCTTTATATAGGCTCGGCCCCGGACAGACAATTCAGATCGACTCAGGCGGCTTTCCAGCCGATCGGCTCGCCGGCCAGGAAACAGCGCACTTGGCTTCCCTCGCCCACGACGGCGATCTCTTGCGGCCCGGTTTCCGGCCCCCGAACCAGCGTGATGGTGTCGTCATTGGGCGGCAATCGGTAAAACGCGGGGCCATTCAGCGACGCGAAGCCTTCCAGCCGGTCGAGCGCGCCATCTTCGTCGAACACCCGCGCATAGGTCTCGATCGCGACCGGCGCATTGAAAATACCGGCGCAACCGCAGTCGGTTTCCTTGTCGCCGACGGGATGGGGCGCGGAATCGGTGCCGAGAAAAAATGCCGAATCGCCCGAGGTCGCCGCTTCGCGCAGCGCCAGGCGATGACGTTCGCGCTTGGCCACCGGCAGACAGTAAAGATGCGGGCGGATGCCGCCGACCAGGATATCGTTGCGATTGATCACCAGGTGATGCGGCGTGATGGTGGCGGCCACGTTGTCACCCGCCGCGCGCACGAAATCGACCCCGTCGGCGGTGGTCACATGTTCCAGCACGATCCGCAAAGCCGGATAATCGCGCCGCATCCAGCGTTCCAACACATTGTCGATAAAGGACTTTTCCCGGTCGAAGATGTCGATGTCGGGATCAGCTTCCTCGCCATGGATCAGCAACGGCATGCCGATCTCCTCCATCCGCGCCAGCACCGGGCGCACGTTCTCCCAGGCGGTGACGCCGAAGGCGGAATTGGTCGTGGCATTGGCCGGGTAGAGCTTGACGGCCGTGAACACGCCCTCGCGGAAACCGCGTTCGACCTCGTCCGGGTCGGTACCGTCGGTCAGGTAGCACGTCATCAGCGGCTCGAAGCGCGCGCCCTCGGGCAGCGCCGCCATGATGCGCCCGCGATAGGCCACGGCGCCCGCCACCGTGGTTACCGGCGGCGTCAGGTTGGGCATGATGATGGCGCGGCCGAACAGCCGGGCGGTGTGCGGCAGCACGGCCCGCAGCATGTCGCCGTCGCGCAGATGCAGGTGCCAGTCGTCGGGGCGGCGGATGGTCAGGCGGTCGGGCGCGTCGGTCACTTAAGGCTCATTACGGCGGATCGAGAACGGCGTGGTACAGCACGTCCTCACCATACAGGAAATCGGTGATTTCCATCGCCTCGTTCGGATTGTGCGAGCCATGTTCGTTGCGCACGAAGATCATCGCCGATGGCACGCCGGCATTGGCGAACACCGCGGCGTCATGGCCTGCCCCGCTGGGGATCGGCTCGGCGTTGAGCTCAAGCGCCCTCGCCCTCTCCAGCAAATGCGCCACCCAGCGTTCATCCATCCGCGCCGGCCGGCTCAGGCTGCGCCGGTCGAAGTCGAATTCCACACCACGTTCACGCCCGACGCTGTCGGCCTCGCTGCGCATGAGTTGATAAAAGGCTTCCAGCGTATCCAGGCTCTGGCTGCGGACTTCCAGGCAGAACTCGCATTCGCCGGGAATCCGCGACATGGCGTGCTCTTCCGGGTTGGTGGACAGCATGCCCGCCGTCAGCACCAAATCCAGCCCGCGTTCCAGCAGCGCCCGCCAATGCTCGTCGAGCCGCGTCAGAAAGTCGGCGACGGCCAGCACGGCGTCGTGACGCAGCCAGCGCGGCACCGCGCCGGCATGGCCCGCCTCGCCTTGGCAGACGATCTTGAGATGGCGGATATTGCCGCGCAGCCCGGTGACGATGGCGACCGGCATGTCGCGCGCCACCATGACCGGCCCCTGCTCGATATGAAGCTCCAGATAGGCGCCCACGCTCTCGGGGTCGATCAGCCTCTCGCCCGCCGCGATGCGGCCAATCTCCGCGCCGGCTTCTTTCATATAGTCGTCGAGCGCGCGGCCCGTTTCGCGGTGGGG
>JAZFSB010000249.1:0-3327 GCA_036445935.1 Alphaproteobacteria bacterium
GGTGGTGATCAGCGTCCGCATGGTGTTTTCCAGCAGATCGAGCGCATCCAGGGTGGCCGGGCTCATCGCGGCGGCCTCGCGCAGTTCCGCGATCAACGCGAAGGCGGTGGCGCCGTCGTCCGCTCCCAGCTTGCGGCCCACCAGATCGAGCGCCTGAATGCCGTTGGTGCCTTCGTAGATCGGCGTGATCCTGGCGTCGCGCAGATGCTGGGCAGCGCCGGTTTCCTCGATATAGCCGGCCCCGCCATGGATCTGGATCGCCTCGGACGCGATCTCGACCGCGCCGTCGGTGCACCACGCCTTGACGATCGGCGTCAGTAGCCCGACGCGGGCCGCATGCGCGTCGCGTACGGCGCTGTCCGGATGATGGGTGGCCAGATCGACCGAGCGCGCGGCGAGCAGCGCCAGCGCCCGCATCGCCTCGATCCGCGCCTTCATCCCGATCAGCATGCGGCGCACATCGCCATGGGCGATGATCGGCGCGGGCGTGTCCGCCGTCCCCGGTGCGCGGCCCTGGCGGCGGTCGTTGGCATAGGCGCGGGCCTGCTGCCAGGCGCGCTCGGCGATGCCGATGCCCTGATGGCCGATGGCGAGGCGGGCGGTGTTCATCATGGTGAACATGGCGGCGAGCCCTTTATGCGGGTCGCCGACGATCCAGCCGCGTGCGCCCTCGCCGGCGCCGTACTCCATGACGCAGGTCGGGCTGCCATGCAGCCCCAGCTTGCCCTCCAGCCGCAGGCAGCGCATGTCGTTGCGCGCCCCCAATGCACCGTCCGCGCCGGGCAGGTATTTCGGCGCCAGGAACAGCGATATGCCGCGCGACCCCGGCGGCGCGTCGGGTAGCCGGGCGAGCACCAGGTGGACGATGTTGTCGGTCAGATCGTGCTCGCCCCAGCTTATAAAAATTTTCTGGCCGAACAGGCGGTAGCCGTCGCCGTCGGGCACCGCGCGGCAGGTTAGCGCGCCGATGTCCGATCCGGCCTGCGGCTCGGTCATCACCATCGCGCAGCTCGTCTCGCCGCTGATCATCTGGCGCAAATATCCATCTTTCAGCGCGGTGTCGCCATGGGCGGCGAACGCCACGGCCGCGCCGTCGGTCAGGGTCGGGCACAGCGCCAGCGCCACGTTCGCGCCATGCCAGATTTCGGAAACCGCGGTGGCGATCAGCCGCGGCATCCCCTGACCGCCTTGGGAAGGATCGTGCGCCATGCCGTGCCAGCCGTCGGCGCAAAACCGGCGATAGGCATCGGCGAAGGGCGCGGGCGTCGTGACGGCGCCGTTTTCCAGCCGGCATCCCGTCTGGTCGCCGACGGCGTTGGTCGGGGCCAGGACCTGCTCGCCGAAGCGGCCCGCCTGATCGAGGATGGCGGCGACCGTTTCCGGCGTGATGTCGTCAAAGCCGGGCAGGGCGGCAATGTCGCCGAGCCCGATCAGCTCCTCCAGCAGAAAGCTGATATCGCGGATCGGGGCGGTATAGACCGTCATGGGTTAGGCGATGCAATAAGGCGGCGCCGGCCCACTCCCTACAACACCTTTCCCGGGTTCATGATGCCGTTGGGGTCGAAGGCCTGCTTGAGGCTTTGCATCAGCTCGATCGCGACCGGTGATTTGTAGTGGTGCAGCGCATCTCGCTTGAGCAGCCCGATGCCATGCTCGGCGCTGATCGAGCCGCGCAGGCCCGTGGCGATCTCATGGATGATCCGGACCAAATTGTCGCCGCTTGCATGGAAGGCCGCCGGGTCGCTGTCCTTGGGCAGTCCCAGATTGTAATGGACGTTGCCGTCGCCGACATGACCGAAGCTGCAGATGCGAATGCCCGGCATGGCGTCTTCCAGCGCGGCGCCGGCCCGGTCCAGGAACTCCGGCACGCTGGAGACCGGCACGGAGATATCGTTCTTGATGCTCGCCCCCTCGATCATCTGGGCTTCCGGCACGGTTTCGCGCAGCCGCCAGAAATCGGCCGCCTGGGCGCCGCTCTCGGCGATGGTGGCATCCAGCACCTCGCCGCGCTCCATCGCCTCGGTCAGGATGTTTTCCATCACTTCGCGCAGCCCGGCATCCTCGTCACCCGAGGCAAGCTCGATCAGCAGATATTCCGCATGGGGGGATGCCAGCGGGTCGCGAGTGTCGGGAATATGCTCAAGCACGAAATCCAGCCCCAGCCGGGCGATCCATTCGAAGGCCGAAACCCGGTCGTCGGTGGCGGCCCGCGCGCGAGACAGAATCTCGATCGCGGCCTGACAGTCGCGCACCGCGCAGAACGCGGTCTCTATCTGGCGTGGGCGCGGAAACATTTTCAGCACGCAGGCGGTGATGATGCCAAGCGTGCCTTCCGCGCCAATAAAGACCTGCTTCAAATCATAGCCGGTATTGTCCTTGCGCAGCGCTGACAGCCCGTCCCAGATGCGTCCGTCCGGCAACACGACCTCAAGCCCCAGCACCAGATCGCGCGCGTTGCCGTAGCGCAGCACGCCGGTGCCGCCGGCATTGGTCGACAGGTTGCCGCCGATCCTGGCCGATCCTTCGGCGCCCAGACTGAGCGGGAACAGACGGTCGGCCGCTTCGGCCGCTTTCTGCACATCGGTCAGGATGACGCCGGCCTCGACCGTCAGCGTGTAGTTCAGCGCATCGACTTCGCGCACCTTGTTCATGCGGGTCAGGCTGATCAGGATTTCGCTGCCGTCCTCGTGTGGGGTCGCGGCGCCGCACAAGCCCGTATTGCCGCCCTGCGGCACCACCGCGGTGCCGGTCTCGTTGCAGATCGCCAGCACGGCCGAGACTTCCTCGGTCGAGGCCGGACGCACGACGGCCGGCGTGCGGCCATGATACATCTTGCGCTGGTCGATCACGTAGGGCGCCATATCGCCCGGATCCGTGATCATGCCCGCCGGCCCGACAGCCCGGGCGATGCGCCCGAGTACATCCTGGGAAACCGTCAGCCGCGCGTCGTCCACGGGAAACCTCGATGTTCGAATGAAACCAAAGTGCAGCTTTAGCCGATGGGCTCGCTACCTTCAAGCGGCGCTTTATGCGCGGCGCGGGCAAGGCGGTCGCGGATGGCGCGGCCGAGGCCGGTATCTGGGATCGGCATGACGGCGATCCCGGTACTCGGCGGTTGGTCGAGCGCGCGCATCATGGCGAACAGATTGGCCGCGGCCTCGGCCAGATCGCCGGCCGTACTGAGATTGAGCGTGGCCACAGCATTCGGGATAGGCTGGGGGCCGAAGGCCAGCAGCGCTTCGTCGGCACGCAGGTCGGTGGCATCGGTGCGCAGCGGCAAGCGGGTCGCATAGTGACGCTCCATGCGTCCGGGCGCGCGGGGCCGGG
>JAZFSB010000250.1:0-5873 GCA_036445935.1 Alphaproteobacteria bacterium
GCCGCACCCGACCGCTGGCATCGGAAAATGGAGCCGCGATGAGATCGTGACCTACCTGGAAACCGGAGAGGATATCACGGGCGACTATGCTGGTTCGCTTATGGCGGACGTGATCGATTCTGGCACCGAACTGCTGTCCGACGATGATCGCCGGGCCATCGTTGACTACCTGAAATCGGTGAAATCGATTCGCTGACGCCGCATCAGGGCGGAATTTGGTACCTTTTCCAACGGATTTCGGGTTTTCGTACCGCTGACTGGCCGATTGCGCCGAACCGTCGGCGCGACTACCTTATCAGGGAGGGGCTCCGCGGCTCCTGGTGAAAGGGTAAATGACGTGAACCGGCCGCTAATACTCGGGCTTATCGGGGGCGTTATCCTCTTGGTGGCGGTGATCCTGACGCTCAGCCTTGATGATGCGTCGGACCCCGTGGTCGCGGTTGCGCCGGGCGCACAGTCGACCGCGCCGGCCGGCCAGGCGACACTTTCGTCAAATCCCGAAGCTGGCGTTACATCCAAGACCGCGTCCGATAAACCGCGCGCGCCCAGTTTTGACGTGGTTCGGGTCAACCCGCGCGGTGATGCGGTGATCGCGGGCCGCGCCGAACCCAACGCGGAGGTGACGGTGAAATCCGGCAAGAGCGCGCTGGGCTCGGTCAAGGCGGATTCAAGGGGTGAATGGGTGCTGGTGCCGAAAACTCCGCTGCCGTCCGGCCAGCGTGAGCTGTCGGTTTCGGCTAACACGCTCGATGGCAAGACCACGGAGTCAGAGCAGAATGTTCTGGTCGTCGTCCCGGAACGGGGCAAGGACATCGCTGGACGAGAAGCGCCAAGCTCTGCCGGTGCGCTTGCGGTACTGGTTCCGCGCAGGGGTGATGGCCCGTCGATCCCGATGCAGCTTCCCGGGAACAAAAGTGCGGTGAAGGCGCCAGCCCCACCCGCCGCGCCCGTGAGCCCCAACTTGGCCAAGCCGGAACCGGCCACGCCTTCTAAGAAGTTCGCCATGGATGCGGTGGATTATGACGACAAGGGCAAGGTTACGGTTGGCGGGGTGGCGGAAAGCGGCGCCAAAGTCCATGTCTATCTCGACAACCGCATCGCCGGCGCCGGGAAGGCCGACGAGAAGGGGCGATGGGCGGTCCCGCTCACGGAAAATGTGCCCCCCGGTACCTACAAGCTGCGCGCCGACAAGGTCGACCCGGCGGGCAAGGTGGTGGCGCGCATGGAAACCCGTTTCATGCGGTCGGCGGCGATCGGGGACCTGCCGGCGGATTCGGTGGTGTTCGTGCAGCCCGGCAACAGCTTGTGGCGGCTGGCGCGTCGAACCTACGGTTCCGGGGTTCGCTATACCGTCATTTACGAGGCGAACCGGCGGCAGATCCGCAATCCGAACCTAATTTATCCGGGACAGGTCTTCTTCGTGCCGCGCGTCAATTGAGGACGCGTCTGTGGGCCTTCGCGCCCGCACGGTAGGTTCCGATAATTTCGACAATCGTTTTCACCGATATGGTGATTGCCGCGGTACCGGCGGCCACGACCGCGGGCGACGGCGTTTTGGGAAAGATCATCGTTCCGCGCAACTCAATACCCTGGCTCCGGTCCAGAGTTATTTTGGCCATCGGCAGGCCGGTACCGGCATCGACCACGGCACGAAGATAGCGCCGTAGATTTTTTGATTCAACGCTGTACGGGACTTTCCCCAAGTCGCAGCTCACGACGAGGTGGGTCACCGACGTATCCGATTTCTGGATCATCGCGTTGAACTGAACGCCATAGCTGTCAAAGGAAAACGTCGCCGGAAGGGGCAAGGCGTGAGACGAGACCAGACAGGGCTGTTCCGCTATTTCCGCTACGGCGGTCGGACGTGTCAGTTGGTTCATCGTGGGCGCGGTCTTTTTTCCGAAAGAGATGCGCTAAGAGAGCTTCAGGCACCAGTATCGGCCGTGCTATCTTAAGATGTGGTTAACCGGTGGCCCGTGGATCAGCCCGTTTGGTGTTCCCTGGCCCACAAGGTCTTGAGTTCGTCGCGCAGTACCTTGCCGCGGTCAGATTTGGGCAGGTCTTCAAGGATATAGGCGTGTTTGGGCGACTTGAAGGCGGGTAGCCTGGCGGTGCAATGATCCAGCAATTCCTGCTCGTTGAGTGAGGTGTCGGGCCGGGGGACGACGTAGCAGACGACCTCTTCGCCGTAAATTTCGTCGGGGACGCCGATCGCGGCGGCTTCCGCCACGCCGGGATGGGTCAGCAACGCGTTGTCGATTTCCAGTGGCGCAATATTTACCCCGCCCCGGATGATCAGATCCTTGGTCCGGCCGGTGACCCGTACAAATCCGTCATCATCCATCACGGCCAGGTCGCCGGTTCGCAGCCGCACATCGCGCAAATCCAGCCATTCGCCTTCCGGTGAGATGGTCGCGACCGAGGTCTGTGGCCCGCCGATCGAAACCTCGCCCTCGACCCCCGGTGGGCAGGGTGCGTCGTCTCCATCAACGATCTGGAATTCCTGGTGTTTGGCCGGCGGGCCGACTGTGCCCATGCGCCGCCGGTAATGCCGGTTACCGCAAATCCAGCCAGCTTCCGACATGCCGTAGAGCTGCAGCAGGGTAACGCCGTACATTTCCTCGAAACGCTGCCATTGTTCCGGCGATAATGGTGCGGTCGAACAGGTCATCAGCCTGAGCGAGGGGATGTCACTGGCGGTGATGCCCGTCGGCTCGTTGAGCAGCATGTTGACTACCGTGGGTACGCCGGCGGCAAAGGTGATTTCGTGGCTCTTGATCCAGTCGAAAAACCGGCTGCGTGAAAAGCGCCGGGCTATGAACATTGAAAGCCCGGTCTCGATCCAGGGAGCGAGGCTCAGGACCTGGGCGGAATTCCAGCCGAAGGACCGGTATTCAAGCGTCCTGTCATCGCCAGTGAGGCCCAGGAAATCGATCGTGTTCTGGCCGTTCAGCCAATAGGCCATGTGATCGTAGACCACGCATTTCGGACGCGACGTGGTGCCCGAGGTGCAGAAGATACATGACAGGTCGGACGGGCCGTTCTCGCTATCGACGCCGGGCGCGGGCTCGGTCGCGGCGGCGCGCGCGAAAAACTCGTCGGCGCCGGCATCGCCAGCCATGCCGGGTGACCATTGGTCGAAGCGCAAAACCGGGCAATCCAGACCCTTGGTCAGGTCGGGTCCGTCGAGCTCATCGTTCCAGAGCACCAGCTTGGGCCCGATTGAGCGCAGCAGGTCTTGGATGTGCGCCGCGTTGATCTCGACATTGAGTGGGCAGACCACGGCGCCGAGCCGCCAGATACCCATCCAGATTATCATTTTCTCGACGCCTTCGTCCGATAACAGCCCGACGCGGTCGCCCTTGCGTAGCCCCATGCCGTGCAGCAGGCAGGCGACCCGGTTGGCCCACTCGTCGAGTTCGGCCCAGGTGACCGGCTTGTCCTGCTCCAGATCGAAGATAGCGATCTTGTCGGGGTGCGCCTCGCGCCAGCCTGCCAGTACGGCGCGGATCGAGCGGAAGGGCAGGTCGAGAGGCGGCTGGGTGAAAGCGTTTTTTGGTTTGCTCATGAGGGACGGCACTCTCGAAAATCTCGGCGTGCATTCTTGTTGTCGACCTTGTGGGCGTCAAGGGCCGGAAATTTGCGAGCGCCGCTGTTGCGCCGGGCGCGCGCATGGATAAAATATGGCCGCATCGCGTGGACGTAATTTTTGCGCCGCTGGAATTTCATATACAGGAGACGAACAACCATGGACGCGGACGCCAAGAAGACAGCCCTGAGGATGATCCCTTACGCCATCTACGTGCTGACGGCCGAGGACAAGGACGGCAATACCGCCGCGGCGACGGTGAACTGGGTGACCCAGACTTCATTCGACCCGCCGCTGATCGCGGTCGGGCTGAAGGTCGATTCGGGCGCCTACGGCATCGTCAAGGAGACCGGCGCCTTCGCGCTCAGCATCCTCGGCAAGGGCCAGCAGGGCGCCGCCTTCACCTTCTTCAAGCCAGCCGAGCGGGATGGCGACACGCTGAGTGGAGAGCCGATCCGTGCCGGGGCCGGCGGGGCGCCAATTCTGGTTAATGCGCCGGCGAGCCTTGAATGCAAGGTCGCGGAAATCGTAGAGCGGGGCGACCATCACATCGTGATCGCCGAGGTCGTCGAGGCCAACGTGGCAACCGCGCCGGAAGGCCGCGCCGACGACGCGTCGCTGCACATGCGCGATCTTGGCGACAACGTGTTCTACGGCGGATAAAGAACCAGGACACTAGTCGTCAGCCTGGTTCGCCAGAGCAACCGCGATCTCGGCCGCCAGCTTGGCATTGGCGACCAGCAGTGCGCGGTTGGCGGTGATGCTGTCTCCACCGGTTGCCGCCGCCACGCGTTCAAGCAGATAAGGCGTCACCGCGCGCCCGGTGATGCCAACCGCTTGGGCCGAAGCGACCGCGGCCTCGATAACCCGTTCGGTCTCGGTCGCGTCGAGGGCGGTTTCCGCTGGCGGCGGGTTGGCGATGACCACGCCGCCATCAAGCCCGAGCGCGCGCTTGGTTCGTAGCAGCGCGGCAATTTCGTCCGGAGTGTCGAGCCGCCGGGGCACGGCGAGACCGGACGAGGCGACGAAAAAGGCGGGAAATTCGTCACAGCCATAGCCGATCACCGGCACGCCCCTGGTTTCCAGATATTCCAGCGTTCGCGGCAGGTCGAGAACCGCCTTGGCGCCGGCGCACACCACGGCGACGTCGGTGCGCCCGAGTTCCTCGAGATCAGTGGAAACATCCATGCTATGACCCGCGCCGCGATGGACGCCGCCGATGCCGCCGGTCGCCATCACGGCAATGCCGGCCTTTGCTGCGCCGATCATGGTGGCCGATACTGTAGTCGCGCCCGCCTGGCCGGTAGATACCGCATAGGCGATGTCACGCCGGCTGACCTTCAGCACGCCGTCATCCTCGGCCAGCCGCTCGATATCTCCGGCGCTGAGACCGACGCGGAATTCGCCGTCGAGAATGCCGATCACAGCCGGGACGGCGCCAGCCTGGCCAACCGCGCCGATCAATTCGGCCGCCGCAAGGAGATTTTCGGGCGCCGGCAGGCCATGCGCGATGACGGTGGTTTCCAGCGCGACCACCGGATGGCGCGCCGCCAATGCATCGGCGACGTCTTCGGAAATTCTGACAGGTGGTTGCATGGTGGCGACCATAAACTGGTGCTATGAATTTTTCACGCGTTGTCGAGTTGATTAACGACGCGGGCTATTGGCAAGATGGCCCCCTAACATTCGCTACAGGGAGTTGACCATGCCGTTCTTTTCGTCATTGCCCGAGGATGCCGGTGTTGGCGCTATTTGGAAGATATTCAATCCCGATGCGCGCAAGGGGTTGTCGATCTTTTCGCGTTCTTTCATGCGCAACGAGGGCAAGCTTACGCCCGGCGACAAGGAAATGATCGCGGCCTATGTGTCGCAGCTCAATGAGTCGGAATACTGCTATTTAGGGCATTCGCGGGTTGCCGTAAATCTGGGCGTCGATGAAGGCGTGTTCGCGCCATTGGTCGACGATATCGAAACCGCCCCGGTGCGCGATGAGTTGAAGCCCATCCTGCGCTTCGTGAAAAAATTGACACTGACGCCAGCCCGCATATCGAAGTCCGACGCCGATGCGGTGTTTGCCGCCGGTTGGGACGAACAATCTCTGCATGAGGCGATCTGCGTTTGCGCCCGGTTCTCGATGATGAACCGGCTCACCCTTGGACATGGGCTGGTTGTCGATGAAGAACCGGTTGCCGGTTGCCAGTTGCCGGTTATGACTATCGAGGATAAAAAAATATATTTATTATGAAACAAAATAAAAAACAAAAATTTATAAAATTAAATCTTA
>JAZFSB010000251.1:0-6938 GCA_036445935.1 Alphaproteobacteria bacterium
GCGGAATATCGGATGACATGCAGGATCGGGCCGAACACCTCGCGTTCCAGCAGCGCAAGCCGGTCGATGGCGAAGGCGCACGGGGCGAAGAACGTGCCGTACGCGGTCCCCGGTGGCAGGACGCGGCTATAGATCAGCCTGCCTTCGGCCTTCATGCGCGCGGCGTGGGCGTCCAGCGTATCAAGCGCCTCCTGGTCGATGACCGGGCCGATATCGGTTGAAAGCAGCCCTGGGTCACCGATGGTGAGTTCTTCCATCGCGCCCGCCAGCATGGTTTCGATTGGCTGAGCGGTGTCGTCCTGCAGGAACAGCACGCGCAGCGCCGAACAACGCTGCCCCGCGCTATGGAAAGCGGACGCGATCACATCGCGCACCACCTGTTCGGGCAGGGCGCTGGAATCGACGATCATCGCGTTCTGCCCGCCGGTCTCGGCGATCAGCGGTGCTATCGGCCCGTCGCGTGCCGCCAGCGTCCGGTTGATGACCCGCGCCACCTCGGTCGAGCCGGTAAAGGCAACGCCGGCGCAGCGCGTATCGGCGGCAAGCGCCGCCCCGACGATCCCGCCCTCGCCCGGCAGCAGATGCAGCACCTCACCCGGCACCCCGGCGCGATACAAATGGGCGACGATCGCGGCGGCCGCCAGCGGCGTCTGCTCGGCCGGCTTTGCGATCACCGTGTTGCCGGCGGCCAGCGCGGCGGCGACCTGGCCGGTGAAGATCGCGATGGGAAAGTTCCACGGGCTGATACAGCCGAACACGCCGCGCCCGTGAAACCCCAGCGTGTTGCGCTCGCCGGTCGGGCCGGGCAGCTCCCGCGCCGCACCGAAATCACGCCGCGCCAGCCCGGCATAGTAGCGGCAAAAATCGATCGCCTCGCGCACCTCGGCAAGCGCGTCGGCCACGGTCTTGCCGGCCTCGCGCACGGCAATCGCCATCAGCGCCGGCATGTCCGCTTCGAGCAGCCCGGCGGCGCGGTCCAGCATGTCGGCCCGCGCTTCCCCACCAAGCCGGTCCCAGTCGGGCGCCGCGGCGACGGCCAACGACAGCGCCCTGTCGAGCCCGGCCGGTTCGGCATCCGCCGCCTGGCCAACGATGCGGCGCCGATCGGCGGGATCGAAAACCGGCCGTGCGGCGCCGGCGATATTTTCGCCGCCGATCACCGGCCCTGCCTGCCAGTCACCGCACCCGGCCACCTCCATTTCCTCCGCAAGTGACGCCAGCGCCAACGGATCGCTGAGATCAATGCCGCGCGCTGCCTTGCGCCCGTCGCCCGGCATGTCTTCGGGAAGTGGAATCCGGGGATGCGGCTTAACCGACAAGGCGGCGAGCTCGTCTACCGGGTCGGCGATCAGCCGTGCGATCGGCGCCTCATCGTCGGCCAGCCGGTTGACGAATGAGCTGTTGGCGCCGTTTTCCAGAAGCCGGCGGACCAGATAGGGCAGCAGATCCTCATGGCTGCCGACAGGCGCATAGACCCGGCAGACTACCGGCGCACGCGCGCCCTCGCCGACCAGCGGGTCGTACAGCGCCTCGCCCATGCCATGCAGGCGCTGAAATTCGTAGGCCAAGCCGGGCGGCGCGAGCGCGCGGACCACCGCGGCACTGTGCGCGTTATGGGTGGCGAATTGAGGGTAGAACCGATCGGCTTGCGCGAACAGTCGGTGCGCGCAGGCGATAAAGGCGACATCGCTTGTCGCCTTCCTTGTGTAGACCGGATAGGAGTCGAGCCCCGCCTCCTGCGCCCGCTTGATCTCGCTGTCCCAATAGGCGCCCTTGACCAGCCGCACGCCGATACGCCGCCGGGCGCGTCGCGCCAACGACGCCAGCCAATCGATCACGGCGGGAGCGCGTTTCTGATAGGCCTGCACGGCGAGCCCGAACCCGTCCCAGCCTTTGAGACCGGGCTCGGCGAAGACCGCCTCGAAGATGTCAAGCGACAGATCCAGGCGCACGACCTCCTCGGCATCGACCGTCAGTGAGACGCCGGCGTCGCGGGCAAGCAGCGTCAGCGCCGACAGGCGGGGCGTCAGCTCGGCCAGCACGCGGTCGCGCTGTGAGAACTCATAGCGCGGATGCAGCGCCGACAGCTTGATGGAAATGCCGTGTGCGTCGTACACATCGCCGCCCGCCGCATTACCGCCGATGGCGCGGATGGCATCCGCATAGGCATCGAAATAGCGCACCGCATCGGCTTCCGTCAGGGCGGCTTCGCCCAGCATGTCGAACGAATATAGATACCCCGCGCCGGACCCGGCCCGTTCCAGCGCCTCAGTGATAGTCCGACCCATCACGAACTGACGGCCCATGATGCGCATCGCCTGGACCACGGCACCCCGGATCACCGGCTCGCCAGTGCGCGCCACCAGCCGCCCGACGAAGCCGCCGAGATCGTGCGCCTCGTGGCCCAGCGCGACCACGTGGCCGGTCAGCAGCAGGCCGAGCGTCGAGGCGTTGACCAAAACGGAATCGCTGTTGCCGAGATGGCTTTCCCAGTCCGCGCCGCCCAGCTTGTCGCGGATCAGCCGGTCGCGCGTGGCGGCATCCGGAATGCGCAGCAGCGCTTCCGCCAGACACATCAGCACCACGCCTTCCTGGCTGGACAGGGCGTATTCGCCGAGAAAGGCGTCGAGCCCACCATCTTCCCGTTCGCGTCGCCGGGCGGAGACCACCATTCGCCGCGCATCGCGGGCCACCGCCCGGGCGTCATCGGCGCTCAGCCGAGCGCGGCGCAGCAGCCGGCCGACCGTGCGGGTTTCATCGAGCCGGTAGGAAGCATTGATGGCGCGGCGCGCGGCGGGCACCTCCTGCTCGCCGATGAAGCCCCCGCCACCCATCGCCGACGCGCCCCGGTCAGAGCAGTCCGAGGGTGCGCAGCTCGGCCGCGAGGTTGGGCGGCAGGCTGGCGTCCCGGGGGTCGATCTCATCATCGCCGAGATCCTCAGGCGCGGCTGCGTCTTCCATGTAGCGCCACCCCTGGATCGGCTTGTGTGGCGTCAGCACGGTGCGCGCCAAGTCAGGGGAAAGGATCAGCGCGCAGCGCTTGCGGCTGCCGCGGCCAGTCGCTTCCTCGATGCCGATGATGTGCTGCCGAGCGCGGATATAGCCTTTCATGACCCAGTAAATCGACCCACCATCGAGCACTTCGGTGCTCCGGCGCGGCGTGTTCCTGGTCATGTGCCGCAACCGGCCCACGCCATCGATCCGCTCCGCCTCGGCGAAGCGGCGCGCCTGCACCTCGCGCAAATGGTCGAGATCTTCGATCCCGACCGCCATCTTCACCAGGTGAACGGTCATGGCCGAAGGACGGGTTTTGAGTGGGGTACGCTCATGAAACGAATATGGGCTGGATCACGGTGGCGATCCAGCCCAGGGATAACTAAATCAGTGGATAAATGATCAACCCGCGGCCGCGCTCAACCCTTCGAGCCGTTCGACCAGCTTATTGCCAAGTTCACCGCCACTTCCGGCAAGATTGTGTTCGATCACGATGCTGAGGGCGTCGATATGAGCCTTGACGATACGCAGCCGCGCTTCGTCAGCCGGCGGACTGTGCTGCAGGATAGAGCAGACCAAGGCGCCGATCTGGCTAACCAGCGGGTAGCCGAAGGTCATCCCCTGTCCCTTCATATTGTGGATCAGCGCGAACAGGCGATCGACGGCGGCATCGCGCCGATCGTCGTTGCCGAGCGCAATATCGATAGCGGATTTGACTTCCGTCAAATCGCTGCGCAACCGTGCCAGATAGTCGGTCGCCTGGCTGTCGATAGTGGCCTCGGCGGCTTCGAACAGCGGCTCGGCGCTTTCGCCCTCGTTGCGTTGGATCTTGTCGGCAAGCGAGGATGTAGGCGTGATGACCTCGACAATTTTATCGCCATTTCCATCGGGTTCCGCGTTCTTGCTCACAATTTATCTCTCTTTTGTTCTATGCCACATCGGACTCTTCGGCACGCGCCTTGGCGACCAGAGTCTGAAGGCTTTCGACCAGTGCGACCCCGGTCGCGCCACCATCGTCGCGAATATTTTCCTTGATTACCGCCCGCATCGAGGAAACATGCGCGGTGGCAACTTCCAGCCCAAACTGATTGAGCTCTTTTTTATCGTTCAGAAAATCCGCCAGCGACCCCGCAACTTGAGTCAGCAAGGGGTAACCGAAACTGCCACCCTGGCCTTTGGTATCGAAGACCACGCGGTACAGTTGTTTGATAAGGGCGTTATCCTTGCCATCCGCGGCAATCAGATCCTTCAGGACCATTTCAATCTCGTCCAGGTCATCCTTGACCCATTCGTTGTAGCTGACTTCCATCTTCTGGACCGCCTTTTCGGCGCGTTCCAGCAATTCGTTATCCAGCTTGCCAGGGCCGCTTCCCGATTTCGCGTTTTTCAACGAATTGGGGGGTTTGATGATTTCCGCTCCTGACATATAGACCTCCTCGTCTACGCCTGATTAATCGTTGAGCAAGGCTTCGACGTCATCTTGCGACAACGCTTGATCGGAGGCTTGGTCGTCCTGTTTGTCTATTTCTTCCTGGCGGCGTTCGGCAACCCCGCGCGGCGGCCCAAGATTCTGCCGGCGCCGATCTGGGCCAAAATAGCTCTTGGTGCGAATGAACGAACGTGGGTTGTCGATAATCATGGCAAAGCGCTGATACAACGCCTTGGCGGAAATCGGTTTGGCAAGGAACTCATTGACGCCTGCATCCCGGGCTTCGGTGATACGGCGATATTCAGTGTAGCCAGACAGCATGATGATCGGGACATAGGGGTTGGGGCTGTCTTTCGCGGTACGCACCAGGCGCACGAAATCGAGTCCGTCGAGAGGCTCCATGTGCCAGTCGACAATGATGATATCGGCGTGAAAATGCTGCAGTTCCTTGAACGCTTCAGCGGCGTCGCCGGCCTCGCGGATATTCTTCACGCCAAGCGCGTGCAGAATCGACTGAACGAGGCTTCGCATGTGCCGGTTATCGTCCAGCACAAGCACGTTCATATTATCGAGAACGTAACGTGACTGAGTGGCATCGCTCATTCTGGCTGACCTGAATGACTGGTTTTGCACCCAAAAACTGACAGCCCGCGCCTGAACATGCCGGCAATCTGTTGCATGTCGCTAATTTTGTCCGCCAGACGTTGATCTTTGGTTAATCAAACCCGTCGGAAGGCGCTATTTCTATGAAAAATAGCCAAGAAACCGCCACCAGAGATACTGCAGCGGCACCATCACGACCCAGCCGAACAAAGCGAACGGCAGCATCAGCCTGATAAAACGGCCGACCGACAGGCCGGAAAGCGCCTTTGCGGCGATCAGCGGCGGCGCCTGGTAGGGGAACATGGTCAGGGCCCAACTCGGCACCTGGGCCATTAAAACCGTGAGCAGTGGCCAACCGGTGGCATCGGCCAGCGCGTCGGCGAAGGCCGTCATGATGGCCGGCAGGCCCGGCAGGGTCGTGATCAGCCCCATCGACACGCCAAGACCAATCACCGAGGCAAAATTGCCGAACCCGCCGCCGGGGGAGATTGCCAGCGCGTCGATCAGCCAGCCGCCGAGCACCCGGCCCAGTCCGGACTGAACCACCACCGCGCCCAGCCCGATCACGCCGGCCAGCATGAGGATCGGGCCGAGCGTGACGCGTTGCAGAACTACGCCCGGCGCCATCACCCCGACGCCAGGCAGAATCGCCACGATCGCCGCCCCAAGCGACACCCAGGCCGGGTTGACCCCGTGCAGAGTGTCCGTCGCCCACAGCGCCAGCGCCGTGAACAATATTACCAGAAGACGGCGTTCCTCCGGCGTAAGCGGTGTCGGCGCGCCACCCCCACCATCCGCGCGAACCTCGATCCTGGCGGGAAACATCAGCACGATGAAAATCGGCAGCGCGATAATGCCGATCACCCCGATCACTGGAAAATGCAGCAGCAGATATTCGCTATAGGCAAGCTGTACACCATGGATCGCTTCAGCCGCGCCGGCCATCGCAACATTGGGCACCGACGCGGGCAGGATCGCGAAGGTCGGGCCCACCGCCCCCATCGCGACGGCGAGCGCCAGCCCGGCGCGCCCGTTGCTGTCGGAATCAAACCCCAACCGAGCGGCCAGCGCCAGCACGATTGGCATCATGATCACGACCCGCCCGATCGAGGACGGCATGACGAAGGCGAGCAGCGCCATCAGCAGCACGGTGCCGGTGACGACGCGGGGATAGCTGGAGGCGAAGACGCGTTCCAGGTACCCGGCCGCCCGCGCGGCAAGCCCGGTGATATCGATCGCCGCCCCCAGGATCAGCCCGCCGAACACCAGCCACACCGCGCTCGAGGTAAAACCCGAAAACACCACCTCCGGGGCCGCAACCGTGAGCACGACGCACAGGAAAAAGAAAATCAGAACGGTCAGGAATTCCGGCAGAGCGACGGTGGCCAGCAGCCCGATGGTCAGCGTCGCGACCGCGGCGGCGTGCATGACGGTGGGCGACAACCCATCGGGCACGGGCCAAAAGAAGATGACCACCGAGGCAAGCACGGCGGCGAGGGCAATCAGGCGTGACATGGAATTCCAGGCGGCAGGAAAAACAGCAGTTGTAATTAAAGGAGGAACCAGGCGGCGAGCCCGAGGAATGACAGAAACGCGACCACGTCGGTCACGGTGGTCAGGATAACGCCCGACGCAACCGCCGGATCGACTCCGGTGCGCGCCAGAGCGAGCGGAATAATCATCCCCGACAGGCCGGCGATGAACATGGTAATCACCATGGCGACCCCCATAATTGCGCCGATCGACCAATCGCCCGACCAGAACCAGGCAACCATGCCAATCAGGATGGCGAACAGAAACCCGTTATAAAGCCCGACCAACACTTCCTTGCCCAGAACGCGCGCGGCGTTGGCGGCGGTAAGCTCCTTGGTGGCCAGCGCACGGACCGCGACCGTCATGGTCTGGGTGCCGG
>JAZFSB010000252.1:0-4129 GCA_036445935.1 Alphaproteobacteria bacterium
CCGATATTCCCGGCCTGATCGAAGGCGCGCATCAGGGCGCGGGGCTGGGCGACAGATTTCTGGGCCATATCGAGCGCTGCGGCGCGCTGCTGCATCTCATCGACGGCACGGTGGACGATCCGGTCTCGGCCTGGCGCACCGTACGCGACGAAATCGCGAGCTATGGAAACGGGTTGGCCGACAAACCGGAAATCACCGCCCTCAACAAATGCGACGCGTTGGACGAGCAGACCATCACCGATCTGCTTGCGGAATTGAGGGAAGCGGGCGCCCGGACGGTGATGCCGCTATCCGGCGTGACCGGCGCGGGCGTGACCGAGGTGCTGCGCGCGCTGATCAAGCCCGTGTTGGCGCGTCGCGCGGAAGAAGGCGCGGACCAGGACAGCCAGGCTTACGCGCCATGAGCGCCCCCGCCACGAGCCAAAGCGCGGACGCCGCCTCGCTGTCCAGTGCGCGGCGGCTGATCGTCAAGATCGGCTCGGCGTTGCTGATCGGAGACACGGGCCAGTTGCGGCATGACTGGCTGGCCGCCTTGTGCGCCGACATCGCGGCGCTGAAGCAGAGTGGCGCCGAGATCATCGTGGTGTCGTCGGGTGCGGTCGCGGTCGGGCGCGGCGTACTTCGACTGGGAACCCGCGTGCTCAAGCTCGAGGAAAAACAGGCCGCCGCCGCCGCCGGCCAGATCCGCCTTGCCCATGCCTGGCAGGAAGCGCTGGCGGCGCATGACATCGGCGTCGCCCAGATCCTGCTGACCCCTGGCGATACCGAGGAGCGCCGCCGCCACCTCAACGCGCGCAGCACCATCGAGACACTGCTTGCGCTGGGCGTGGTGCCGATCATCAACGAGAACGATTCGGTCGCTACCGACGAGTTGCGCTTCGGCGATAACGACCGGCTGGCCGCGCGTGTCGCCCAGATGACCAGCGCCGACACCATGGTGCTGCTGTCCGATATAGACGGGCTTTACACCGCCGATCCGAAGCACGATGCGGCGGCGGTCTTCGTGCCCAAGGTGACCGAGATTACGCCCGCCATCGAGGCGATGGCCGGCCAGGCCGCGCCCGGCCACGCGTCGGGCGGCATGGTGACCAAGATCGCGGCGGCCAACATTGCAATGCGGGCCGGCTGCCGCATGGTCATCGCCGACGGCAAGAAGCCCCATAGCCTGGCGGCCGTTGGCATTGACGGGCGCTGCACCTGGTTCGTGCCGGGGGCGACACCGGCCACCGCGCGCAAGCGCTGGATCGCGGGCGCGTTGACCCTATCCGGGGCGATCACCGTCGATGATGGCGCGGTGGCGGCGCTTGGGCGCGGCAAGAGCCTGCTGCCGGCCGGCGTTGTCGCGGTCGAGGGCAGCTTCGAGCGCGGCGACGCGGTGATCGTGCGCGACAGTGGCGGACGGCGGCTCGGCTGCGGTCTCAGCGCCTATTCGGCATCCGACGCGCGGCTTATCCTTGGCCACAAAACCCGTGAAATAGAAGGTCTTCTCGGATACCGTGGCCGCGACGAAATGATCCACCGCGACGATTTGGTGCTCGACCTGTAGATCGTCATGCCACTTACGTGGCATCGCACCAGCCCGCTCCCCCACCCGGCCACCCCACGGGATACTCCTATGGGTGGCCGGGTGGGGGAGCGGGCCGGCGCCGGCTAACGAGATGAAGGTTATTGAGGGATGGAGTCCTGAAATGGACAGCACCGAACTTACCGAACCCACTGATCTGCATGCGGAGATGATCCGCATTGGCGAGGCCGCGCGCGCCGCCATGCGTGAGCTCGCCGCGACCCCCACCAAGGCCCGGAACGCGGCGCTTCATGCCGCCGCCGTCGCGATCCGGGACGCCCGTGCGACTTTGCTTGACGCCAACGCGCGCGACATGGCGGATGCCGCGGCCAAGGGCATCGAAGGCGCGCTGCTCGACCGGTTGATGCTGGATGACGCGCGGATAGAGGCGATGGCGAAAGGGCTTGAGGACATCGCGGCACTGCCCGATCCAGTTGGTGAGGTGATCGCCGAATGGGACCGGCCCAACGGGCTCAACATTCAACGCGTCCGGGTGCCGCTCGGCGTCATCGGCATCATCTACGAATCGCGGCCCAATGTGACGGCGGACGCGGGCGGTCTGTGTCTGAAATCGGGCAACGCGGTTATTCTGCGCGGCGGGTCGGAAAGTTTCCATTCCTCGTCCGCCATCCTGCATTGCCTGCAGGACGGGCTGCGCGGGGCCAATCTGCCGGTCGGCGCCATCCAGCAGGTGCCAACCACCGACCGGGCGGCGGTCGGCGAAATGCTGACCATGGTTGATCACATCGACATTATCGTGCCACGCGGCGGCAAGTCGCTGATCGAGCGGGTGCAAAAGGAAAGCCGCATCCCGGTCATTGCCCATCTTGATGGCAACTGCCACGTCTATATCGACGGCGCGGCTGATTTCGACATGGCGGTCGCGGTGGTCCATAACGCCAAGATGCGCCGTACCGGCATTTGCGGAGCGACGGAAAGCCTGCTGGTCGACCGCGCCGCGGCCGGCGCCGTGCTGCCCCGCATTATCGAGGATCTGAGTGCGGCCGGCTGCGAAATCCGGGGCGATGCCGAGACCCAGGCTCTGGATAAGCGCGTACGTCCAGCGAACGAGCAGGATTGGGACACCGAATATCTCGATGCCATCCTGTCGGTAAAACAGGTCGATGGCGTGGGCGAGGCGATCGAGCACATCAACCGGCACGGCTCGCACCACACCGATTCGATCATCACCAGCGATGCCGGGGCGGCCGCCTCGTTTCTGGAAAGGGTCGATTCCGCGATTGTGCTGCACAACGCGTCTACGCAATATGCCGATGGCGGCGAATTCGGCATGGGCGCGGAGATCGGCATCTCGACCGGCCGGCTGCATGCGCGCGGCCCGGTTGGCGTCGAGCAGCTCACAACCTTCAAATACGTGGTGCGCGGGGACGGCCAGGTACGCCCCTGAGAGGAGACCCACCAGATGACCGAACCAAACCCATCCCCTAAAACCTTCGTGCTGGTCCACGGCGCCTGGCATGGCGGCTGGTGCTGGGCGCGGGTTGCCGAACGCTTGGCCGCCAAGGGACACAAGGTCCTTACCCCCACCCTGACGGGGCTTGGCGAACGGTCCCATCTGATGAGCCCGGACATCGATCTCGACACCCACGTCACCGACATCGTCAACGTAATCCGCTGGGAACGGCTGGAAAATGTCGTGCTCTGCGGTCATTCCTATGCCGGCTGGGTTATCTCGGGCGTGGCCGAACAGGTCGAGGCGCAATTGTCCGCCATCGTCTATCTTGATGCGTTCGTTCCCGAAGACGGGGAGAGCGGCCTGGGCCTGTCTGCCGGCTCGCGCCGTGAATCGCTGGATCGCGCCATCGCGAACGGCGATGTTTCTCGACCCGCCCCTCCGGCCAGCGGCTTCGGGGTCAATGAAGCCGACCAACCCTGGGTCGATGCGTTGATGACGCCGCAGCCGGTCGGTGTGTCGCTGAAGCCAATCCGGCTGAACGGCGCGCGTGAACGGGTGGCCAGCAAGGCTTACGTGGTGGCGACTGGAAAACCGAGCCCTCAATTCGTCGCCTATCATGAGGCGCTCAAATCCGATCCGACCTGGCGTCTGTTCGAGGCGCCGTGCGGTCATGACGTGATGATCGACATGCCTGATCTTCTGACCGACATATTGCTGGAGGTCGCCTGAACCATGACGCTGTTAACCGACATCCGCCGGGGCCTACCGGCCGGCGGTCGGCGTGTCGGGCTGCTTGGCGGTTCATTCAACCCGGCGCATGAGGGCCATTTACATGTCAGCCGCTTGGCGATCGCCCGCCTCGGGCTGGACGCAGTGTGGTGGCTGGTTTCGCCGCAAAACCCGCTGAAGGGAGAGGATGGCATGGCGCCGCGCGCCACCCGCATGGCGGGTGCCCGGCGCGCGGCCCGCGATCCGCGCATTTTCGTCAGCGATATCGAGGCCCGGACCGGCACGCGCTATACCGCGGATATACTGCGGCTGATGATCAATGCCTTCCCAAGACGCCGGTTTGTGTGGCTGATGGGAGCCGATAATATGGTGCAATTACCGCTTTGGCGCGACTGGCGGGCTATCCCTCACCTGGTTCC
>JAZFSB010000253.1:0-3190 GCA_036445935.1 Alphaproteobacteria bacterium
CGATCCGGGCGGCCCAGCTCGGCATGTCGGTCGCCTGCGTCGATAGCCGGGACACGCTCGGCGGCACCTGCCTGAATGTCGGCTGCATCCCGTCGAAGGCGCTGCTGCATTCGTCCGAGCTGTTCGCCGAGGCGCGCGACGAGTTCGCCGAGCACGGCATCAAGACCGGCAAGATCTCGCTCGATCTCGCGGCGCTGATGGCGCGCAAGGACAAGGTGGTCGACGGGCTGACCAAGGGAATCGCCTTCCTGTTCAAGAAGAACAAGGTGACGTGGATCACCGGCACGGCGCGGATTACAGCACCCGGCGAAGTCGCGGTTTCCGATGGCCAGACGCTGAAGGCGAAAAACATTTTGATCGCCACCGGGTCGGAATCCATGCCCTTGGCCGGCGTTGAGATCGACGAGACGCGGATCGTAAGTTCAACCGGCGCGCTGGCGCTCGACGCCGTGCCCAAGCACCTGGTGGTGGTTGGCGGCGGCTATATCGGGCTTGAGATGGGCTCTGTCTGGCGTCGGCTGGGCACCGAGGTCACGGTGGTCGAGTTCCTTGACCGCATCACGCCGACCATGGATGGCGAAGTCGCGGCCGAGCTGCGGAAATCGCTTGAAAAACAGGGTGTAAAATTTCGCCTGGGCACCAAGGTGACCGGCGCCAAAAAGGGTAAGGCGGGCGTTACGCTGACTATCGAGCCCGCCGCGGGCGGCACGGCCGAGACGCTGGACTGTGACGTGGTGCTGGTATCGATCGGCCGGCGGCCGTTCACCGACGGGCTTGGGCTCGACGATATCGGCGTTGAGACCGACGATCGCGGTTTCATCCAGGTCGATGCGCGGTTCCAGACCAATGTCGCCGGAACTTATGCCATCGGCGACGTCATCCCCGGTCCGATGCTGGCGCACAAGGCCGAGGACGAGGGCGTGATCGCGGTCGAGATGATGGCCGGCCAGCCCGGCCATATCGACTACAACCTCGTTCCCGGAGTGGTTTACACCGCGCCCGAGGCCGCTTCCGTTGGCCGCACCGAGGAACAGCTCAAGGCGGACGGCGTGGACTATCGCGCCGGCAAGTTCCCCTTCATGGCGAATTCGCGGGCGAGATCGAATGGCGGTGAGGCCGGCGGCTTCGTCAAGATACTGACCGACGCCGCCACCGACAGCGTGCTCGGCGCCCATATCATCGGCCCGGACGCCGGTACCCTGATCGCCGAGTTGGCGCTTGCGATGGAATTCGGCGCTTCGGCCGAGGACATCGCGCGCACCTGCCACGCTCACCCGACGCTCAACGAAGCCGTCAAGGAAGCAGCCCTGGCCGCCTGGTCGAAGCCGATCCACGTATAATCACATGACGATGATCCTGCGTTCGACCCTGACCTCGCCCTTCGGGCGCAAGGTGCGCATGGCGATCCATCATCTGGGGTTGCAGGACCAGTTCGAGATCGTGCCCGCCAGCACCGCCGACCCGGACGACACGCTGCGCCAGCAAAACCCGCTCGGCAAGATGCCGACGCTGATCCTGGACGACGGCACGGTGATGTTCGACAGCCGGGTGATCCTGGATTATATCGACGGGATGGCTGGCGGCGGGCGCCTCATTCCGGCCAAGGGCGACGCAAGGCACCAGACGCTGACCCTGGCGGCGCTGGCCGACGGGATTATCGACGCGGCCCTGTTGATCACCTATGAGGCGCGCTTTCGGACCGAGGATATGCGGAGCGAAACCTTCCTTACCCATCAGCGCGACAAGATCATCCGGGCATTGGTCAAACTGGAAGCCAACCCGCCCGCGATAGAGCCGGTTACGGTCGGGACCATGGGGCTTGCCTGCGCGTTCGGCTATCTCGACTGGCGCAAGGCGCTGGACTGGCGCGCGGATTATCCGGCGCTGGTCGACTGGCACAACCGTTTCGCCGCCGCCGTCCCCGCCTTCGCCGCGACCGAAGCGCCAAAAGGCTAATCATTATCCAGTTGGCTCGCACTGGCGCACGCGGCATTCTGTGGTTTGTCATGCCACGCATCGTCAAACATTATGTCCTGCTGGGACTTGGCTGGTTCTTCATCCTGCTCGGCATCGCGGGGCTGTTTCTGCCCGTGCTGCAGGGCGTGCTGTTCCTGTGCATCGGGCTGATTCTGCTCGGCCAGCGTTCCAAGCGGGTGCGCTGGCTGATCCTGCGCGCCGGCCGGCGTTGGCCGAAATTCCGCCGTGCGCTTGAATTTTCTCGGGCCAGGGCAGCCGATTGGCGCGCCCGGCTGCGGCTGCGCGGGCGGTACGGCTGATGAAGCGCGGCCCGCTTTCCTTCGTGCTCGTCATGTGCCTGGCCGAGGGGCTTGGCATGCTGAGCTTTTCCAGCTTCCAGGCGCTGATCCCGACCTTTCGCGCGGATTGGGGGATCAGCAACAGCGAGGCCGGCTGGATCAGCGGCATCTATTTCGCCGGCTACGTCGCCGCCGTGCCCGTGCTGTCCAGCCTGACCGATCGGATCGATCCGAGACGGGTGCTGTTCGGATCGCTGGCGCTGGGCGCTCTGGCATCGCTTGGCTTCGCGCTGTTCGCCGAAGGGGCATTGAGCGCGCTCTGCTTTCGCGCCTTGCAGGGCATCGGGCTGGCCGGCACTTACATGCCCGGCCTCAAGGCGTTGTCCGATCACGTCGAAGGGCCGGCCCAATCGCGCTACGTCGCCTTCTATACCGCGAGTTTCGGCATTGGGGCCGCCACGTCCTACTTGCTGGCCGGCGCGATCACGCCGGAATTTGGCTGGGAATGGGCGTTCGCGGTAAACGCCATCGGCTCGGTGGCGGCCGTCCTGCTGATCGTCGCCGTGCTGCCGGCGACCTCGCCCCCCCACGGGGCGCCCGACACCAAGCTGCTCGACTTCCGCCCGGTGCTGCGCAACCGCGCCGCGATGGGCTTTATCCTCGCCTATTGCGGCCATAACTGGGAGCTGTTCGCGTTCCGCTCCTGGGTGGTGGCGTTCCTGGTATTCGCCGCCGCGCACGATCCCACCACTTCCATCGCCATCGATCCGACGATAATTGCCGCCGTGCTCACCCTGCTCGGCGTGCCCGCCAGTATCCTCGGTAACGAAGCCGCCGTGCGACTCGGGCGGATCCGGCTGATCGTGCTGATCACGCTTTCCTCGATCGCGCTCAGCCTGGTGGTGGGGGCTGCATCGGCGCTGTCCTACGGGTTG
>JAZFSB010000254.1:0-3878 GCA_036445935.1 Alphaproteobacteria bacterium
ATCAGGAATGTACCGGCATAGGGCACCACGCCGCCATGCAGCGCCATGCCGTTCATGGCTGCCGCCATGCCATGTTCGCGAATGCCGTAATGGATATAGCGCCCGCCATAGCTGCCGGCGCTCAGCGCCTGGTGGCCAGGCACCCGCGTGTTGACCGAACCTGTCAAATCGGCCGAGCCGCCGACCAGTTCCGGGATTGCCTCGTTCAGCACGGCAAGCGTGGCGCCGGAAGATTCGCGCGTTGCCGCGGCCGCCTGCTCGGCCGAGCATTTCCGCTTGAGTTCAACCAGCGGCGCTTCCCAGCCATCCGGCAGTCGACCCGCCATCAAGCGCGTGAACTCAGCGCGCTGGGCGGGATCGAGCCCCTCCAAGCGGGATTGCCAGTCAGCGCGCACGGAGGCCCCGCGCGCGCCGATTTCGCGCCAGGTATCCAGAATGTCCGCCGGAATTTCGAACGGTGCGTGCGGCCAATCCAGGGCCGCGCGGGTGGCGGCTATTTCCTCGGCGCCAAGCGGCGCCCCGTGCACGCCGGCGGTGCCACCCTTGGTCGGCGCGCCAAAGCCGATCGTCGTGCGACACGCAATCAGCGACGGGGCCCCGGTCTTTTGCGCGGCCTCTATCGCGGCGGCGATGGCGTCTGGCTCATGCCCGTCCACGGCGCTGATATCCCAGCCATAGGCGGCAAAGCGCGCGGCCACATCGTCGGACCAGGAAAGCCCTGTATCGCCGTCGATTGAAATCTTGTTGTCGTCATAGAGCACGATCAGGCGCGACAGCTTGAGATGCCCGGCAAATGAAGCCGCCTCGTGGCTGATGCCTTCCATCAGGTCGCCATCCGACGCGATGACGTAAGTGTGGTGATCGACCACCGCATCGCCGAAGCGCGCCGCCAGGTGCCGTTCGGCCAGCGCCATGCCAACCGCGGTGGCGAGGCCCTGGCCCAACGGCCCCGTCGTCATCTCGATACCCGGCGCGTGGCCATATTCGGGATGGCCGGCGGTCATGCTGCCCCACTGGCGGAAATCCTTGAGCTGCTCGACGGTCATGCCCTCGTACCCGGTGAGGTAAAGCAGCGCGTAAAGCAGCATCGAGCCATGCCCCGCCGACAGCACGAACCGGTCGCGGTCGGCCCAATCGGGAGCGGCGGCGTCGAACTTGAGGAAGCGGGAGAACAGAACAGCCGCCATGTCGGCGGCGCCCATCGGCATGCCGGGATGTCCGGACCTGGCCTTCTCGACGCCATCCATGGCGAGCGCCCGGATTGCGTTGGCGAGCTGTTTATGTTCGACGGTCACGGGCGGCAGTTCGGAAATACGGGTGAACAGAATAGCTGTCACCATAACGCAACAGCCAGCGCGCACCCTTTATGACAGCGTTCTTTGGAGAGTCAAATAGCCCGTTAGCGGCCGCTGTGACTCCCGCCAGTGACGCGGATATTGCAGGCGATCGTGATGCGTTCGCCCTCGCCGTAGAACGGGTGGACGCCATGTTCCATCCAGGCCGGGAACAGGATCATGGTGCCGGGCTCCGGATCGATCATCAGGCTGCGCGCGAAACCGTAACCGCCGAGCTTGGAGCTTTGCGCCATGACGCGCGGATCGCGCAGCTCGAACTGGCCATTGCGGTCCCAGCCGGGCTCGGGCGTGCCGCAGGCGACGTAATAGACACAGGCCCAGTCGACATCGGGATGGACGTGGGGATCGTTATAGGCGCCGTGCCGGTTCACGTTGGCCCAGGCGGCGGCGACATAATCGACATCGACCTTTTTCATGTCGGTTTCCTCGGTCAGCAACGCCGCCATGCGCAGCAAGCTGCCCTGCACCCAGCCGCGCCAGGTGGCTAATTCTTCGCCCGGCCAGTCCCACAGGGTGGGCTTGGACTGCCAACCGCCGCGATTAGACACGCTGACCCCCTGATCGCTTTCCTGCGCCGCCAATATCGCCGCCTTCAGCTCGTCATTGACGCTTTCCCAGCCGGCCGGTTGGCGCACCAGCACGGGCGTGCCGAAGGCCGAGAAGATGTCGGGGGTCAACGGTATCGAGAACTGCATGGCGCCGCCTCCTTCGAGCGGACGGTTTCAGCCTTCCGGCGTCAACAGCGACAGGCCGAGCATTGCACGGCGCTTGAGCCACGGGGACGCCCGGTAGCGCGGATCGCCGTAAAAATCCTGCAGCGCATCCAGCACCGCAAGTAATTTTTCCGGCCCGACCGCGTCGCCCATCGCAAGCGGGCCCTTCGGGTAGCCGAGACCAAGGCGCACCGCCTTGTCGATGTCGTCGGGCATGGCTATTCGCTGCTGGGCGATGTCGCAGGCGATATTGACCACGGTGGCCACAACCCGCTGATTGACGAAGCCCGCGCTGTCATGGATCACGGTAACCGCGTGATCGCCGGCGGCGAGCGCCGCATGGACCTGGTCCCGCAGATCGGTATCGGAGACCGGGGTGGTCATCAGCGTGCGCCGCCCATCAAGGCCGAACAGGGTATCGACGGCAAAGCTGCGCTCGGGCTCGACGCCGGCGGCCACGGCGGCAGTCGTTGTGTCCCCGCCGAGCGGCGCGAACAGGCACAGGCTGCGCGCGCCGGGTTTCGCGCCGTCATCGATCGCCACCACGTCCGCCAATGCCGCAATCAGCGCGTCGCGCCCGCCATGGGAATCCGCGCCGATCCACACCGCTTCGGGCATTGTGTCGGGCGGGGGCGGCGCGGGGGCCACGATTTTCTTGTTGTCCTGATAGTCGTAAAAGCCGCGCCCGGACTTGCGACCATAATACCCGCCCGCCACGCGCAGGCCAGCCAGCGGCTGTGGCCGGAAGCGCGGTTCGTCGTAGAACTGGCGGTAGATCGATTCCATCACCGGATGCGATACGTCGAGCCCCGTTGTGTCCATCAGCTCGAACGGCCCCATGCGAAACCCCGGCCCGCCGTCGCGCAGCAAATCGTCGATGGCGGCAAAATCGGCGATACCCTCGGCGACGATGCGCAGCCCCTCGGTGGTCAGCCCGCGCCCGGCGTGGTTGACCAGGAAACCCGGCGAATCGATCACCCGGACCGGCTCGTGCCCGGCGCGGCGCGCCACCGCGCACAGCGCTTTCGCCACCCGGTCGGTGGTTTCCAACCCGCTCACCACCTCGACCACCTTCATCAGCGGTACCGGGTTGAAGAAATGAAAGCCCGCGATATTGCCGGGCCGTGCGGTGCCGGCGGCGATCGCGGTAACCGACAGCGACGAGGTGTTGGACGCGAGGATGCAGCCGTCGCCGGTTATGGCTTCAAGATCGCTGACCACCTGGCGCTTGACGGCCAGGTCCTCGACCACCGCCTCGATCACCAAGTCGGCGTCGGCCAGCCCGTCTAGCGCATCCGCGATGCTCATTCGGCCGACCGCTGCCTCGGCGTCGTCCTCGCTGATGGTTCCTTTTTCGGCGGCGCGGCGGATCATGCGTTCGGCGAAGGCGCGGCCCGATTCCGCCGCCCCCTGCTGGACATCGAACAGCACCACCCGCATACCGCCGGCCGCCATGATCTGGGCTATGCCGCGCCCCATGGCGCCGGCGCCCAGTACGCCAACGGTGAAATCCGCGCTGTTCGGGTCCCGCGCCATTAGCGAAATTTCGGCTTGCGCTTGTCGGCGAACGCGGCCCGGCCCTCGGCAAGTTCGGGGCCGACGAACGAAAGAGACTGGGCCATCGCTTCCATCTCGAGCGCTGCTTCCAGCGTCTGCGGCTGAAGGCTGAGATGGCGCTTGGTGAGCGCGAAGGCATGCGGCGGCTGGGCGGCGAGCTCGGCGGCCAGCTCGAAGGCCCGCGTCTCGGCCGCGCCATCGGCCACCAGCTCGTCGGCAAGCCCGGCATCCAGCGCGTCACGGCCCTTGAGCA
>JAZFSB010000255.1:0-2682 GCA_036445935.1 Alphaproteobacteria bacterium
GATGTCGAATTCGGGCAGCCCCGCTTCCTTCCAGCTATCGAGCGCCTTCATCATCACATCCTTCGACGGCAGCGAGAACACCGCCTCATCGACCGTCCGGGTGGCGTCCACGATGATCTTGCTGTTCATCTTGACGCCATCGACCGCTTCGGTGGAAGGGTCCATCGCCATGCGGACGAAGACGTCATCGACCAGCAGGGTGTCGCGGACCGGGCTGTAGCGCGCGTTCATCGCCCAATCCACATGGGTCGAATCGCGGATATCGATATCTTCGTCAACCAGGGTAATCCGCTTCAGGGAACTGACCTCGGCGACCGTGCGCCCGACCTTCTTGGCGTGCCCCGGATGCAGCGGCGTCATGGAAATGACGCCATGCGCCGCCTGACCGCCGAAGGTGAAGTCGAAATGCACGTCATGGACACTGGTTTCGCCCAAATCGTGACGCAGGATTTTCTGGATCAGCGCCGCGTTGGCGGTGCTCTGGATGACCGTGCTTTCACTCGGCGGCATCTGGCTGGTGATGCCGTAATAGATCGCGTTCTTGCGGTGGGTGATGGCGGTGATGCGCACCACCGGCTTTTTCCAGGGCGCGCTCATATAGCAGAAATTCTCGCCGAACGGACCCTCGTCGTCGGTCTCGCCAGGCAGCAGTTCGCCCTCGATGATCATTTCGGCGTTGGCCGGCACCATGATGTCGCTGGTCACGCATTTGACCAGTTCGATGGGTCCGCCCATGAGCCCGCCGGCGATCTCGATCTCCTGCACGCCGGGAAACACCGCGCCCACGCTGGCCAAGTGGACGGCGGGCTCGGCCGCCACGATCCAGGCGATCGGCGCGGGTTCGCCGCGCTCCAGCCAGGTGCTGGTCTGATTGTGCCCATGGCGGCGGGGGTTGAGGTTGATCACCACATGGCGGTCGTCGCGCACGCGGGTCCGGTAGACGCCGGTGTTCTGATTGCCGGTGTTCGCGTCGCGGGTCATGACGGAGGTGGTGATATAGGGGCCGGGATCCTTACCCGGCGTCCAGATCGGCACCGGCAGGTCGCTGAGCTTCACATCGTCGCCGGTATGCACGACTTCCTGGCACGCGGCGGTCTTTACCGTGACCGGCGGTATCGGGTTGATCAGCGCCTTGGCCCAGGTCTCGTTGATTTCGTCCTCAGCGACGCCGAGCGCGACGGCGTAGGATTCCCGCGAGGCGCCGAGCACGCCGGTCGCCATCGAGAATTCCGAGCCCTCGACATCCTCGAACAAAAGTCCGAAGCGGGAGTCATTGGGCAAGGCCTGATAGGCCCAGCGTATCAGACTGGCCGGTTCCCAGGTCCGGTCGACGGTCTGGCGCACGCGCCTCATCAACCCGTGCTGTTCCGCAACAGCGAGGAAATCTCGGAAGCTACGATGGCTCATGGTTCTTGTTCCTTGAAATTCTTGATCATCTCGGATGAGTTTCGACTGTACGGCACTTCCAACTACCGTTTTTTGGTGTGCAAATGCTATCCGTAGCGCCAAATCGACACAAGAAACACCCCTGCCAAGATTTCGGGGTCTAACGGCGGGATCGTTCGGATCGGCTTACTCGAATGCCTTCTCGCCCAGCAGGGCCTGGCGGAAGCGGCTGCGCAAAGCCGTTCCGTCGCGCGGCGGCAGCACCAAAGGTACCGGATCGGTGGCCACCTTGATCGTAGCGAAGACCGGTCCTGGTTCGCTGTGAATTACCGGCACCAGCGCTTCCAGCTCGTCTTCGGTCCATGCACAGGCGGTGATCGGCCACCCGGCCGCCGCCGCCATCCCAGGGAGGTCAACGCCGGCGGCAGTGTGCCCTTCCTGCATCCCGGTTTCGCCATAGCGTTCGTTGTCGATAACGCAGACCGCGAGATTGCCGGGTGCGGCGACGGCAATGGTCGCCAACGCCCCCAGCCCGAGCGTCATTTCACCGTCACCCGTAATCACCAGAACACGGCGGCCGGGCTGGGCGAGGGCGAGGCCGAGGCCCATATCCGCCGCGCCGCCCATGGCGCCCCACAAATAGAAATTGTTCGGATGATCGCCGGCGGCGGCGGCATCCCAGGTCGACGAACCGAGCCCGGTGATTAACAACGCATCGCCT
This sequence comes from Alphaproteobacteria bacterium, assembly GCA_036445935.1. GTDB lineage: Bacteria > Pseudomonadota > Alphaproteobacteria > MPNO01 > UBA2964 > JAZFSB01. The sequence goes on from JAZFSB010000255.1 coordinate 2,108, forward strand.
CGATCGGCGAGAATCCGCGCCGCCACACGACGCCGGTTCAACGTAAGTTGGTGTTTCGCCATAGCTACTTGGCAAACTCCTTGAAGCCGATGACGCGCTGGCCGATCAGGACCGCGACCGCGCGGTAAGAAGAAAACGCTAGGCGAGCGGCGGCCTGAACCGTCTCCGCGACATCGGCGGCGTCATCCACGTGATGGACAATGACGCCAGCTGTCTTGAGCACCGCCTCGGGTCCCTGCCCCATCGGCTCCTGCCACTGGTTAAACTCGCCCCATTCGCCCCGCATGGTGACCAGCATCAACAGCGGAAAACGGCACTCCTGCACCATGGCCAGCATGTTGATGCAATTGCCGACGCCCGAGGACTGCATCAACAACGCGCCGCGCTGACCGCCCAGCCAGGCCCCTGAAAGCACCGCAACACCCTCTTCTTCAGTGGTCAGCCGCACCGTGGTCATCTCGTTGTCGGCCACGCCGCGCTCGATCAGAACCTTGTGGCCGGCGTCGGGCACATAGCATAGCTGTTCGACGCCGGCGCCCTTAAGGGCGGCGTAAATTTCGTCCGGCCATGCCGGT
>JAZFSB010000256.1:0-2086 GCA_036445935.1 Alphaproteobacteria bacterium
TCTCCGCTTAAGAAGGTTTTGGCTGAACCGGGATCGCGTGTAAACTCAGCCCTCGCCACACGATTACGACCCAAAGGCACGAAACGGAAGAATTCATGAGTGAGATCAAGTACCACCCTGTCGCCAAGACCGACGACATCGATGACGAAGAAGTCATGGCGGTATTCGTGAACGACAAGGAAATCACACTGTTCAACCTCGAAGGCGAGTTCTTCGCCACCGACGGCATCTGCACGCACGAAAATATCGGGCTGGCCGACGGTTTTGTCGATGACGGGAAGATCGAATGCCCGTTGCACAGCGCCTGTTTCGACATCCGAACCGGCAAGGCGCTGCAGGCGCCGGCCACCGTCGATCTCAAGACCTACCCGGTCAAGATCGACGGCGACCAGGTGCTGATCGGGGTCGAGGAAGCCTAAGCCACCCACCCACCCCATCCAGAAATTCAGGAACCAATTGATGAGTGACACCGACGTACAGTTCCACGCCGTCGCCAATACCTCGGAAGTCGACGAGGGAGAGGTCCAGCAGGTTTCGGTCGGCCGCACCGACATCGCCATCTACAAGCTGGAAGGCGACTTTTACGCGACCGACGATATCTGCAGCCACGCCTATGCCTCGCTGGCCGACGGCTATGTAGAGAACGGCCAGGTCGAATGCCCGCTGCATGGCGCCTGCTTTGACATCAAGACCGGCAAGGCGCTGACAGCACCCGCCAACGTCGATCTGCGCACCTATCCGGTGAAAGTCGAGGGCGACAAGATTCTGGTCGGCGTTCCCACCGCCCAGGGCTGATCCGCCCGGTTCACCAGATGAGCGATTCCCGCACCTTTATCGTCATCGCCGCCGGCCAGGCCGGCGGCTGGGGCGCGCGAACGCTGCGCGATAACGGCTTCGAAGGCCGTATCGTGCTGATTGGCGACGAGCCGCATTTGCCCTATGAGCGCCCGCCTTTGTCGAAAAGCGCGCTGCTCGGCGAGACCGAGGTCGAGGACGCGCTGTTCTGGCCACGGGAGGAATACGACACGCTGAACATCGAGCTGAAGCTCGGTGTCTCGGCGACGGCGATCGACCGCGCTGCCCACCAGGTGGCGCTGTTGGACGGCGAGACGCTCGGCTATGACAGGCTGCTGATCGCGACCGGCGCCAGGCCGCGCACCATCCCGACCGAAGGCGCCGATCTCGGCGGTGTGCATTACCTCCGCTCGATCGCCGATACGCTGGCGATCCGCGAGGATATCGCGGCTGGTGGCGCGGCCCTGGTCGTCGGCGGCGGCTGGATCGGGCTTGAAGTCGCGGCGGCCCTGCGGGCGCAGAACCGGCCCGTCATCGTGGTCGAATTCGCCGACCGGCTGTGCGGCCGCGCGGTAACGCCGGCCTTCAGCGACTGGCTGCTGGAGCTGCATCGCGGGCATGGCGTCGATGTCCGGCTCAATACCGGGGTCGAGCGCTTCGAGGGCGATGGTCGGCTCTCGCGCGCGGTGCTGTCGGATGGCGAGACGGTGGATTGCAGCCTCGCCGTGGTTGGCATCGGCGTGGTGCCCAATAGCGAAATCGCGGAAGCCGCCGGGCTTGAGATCGATAATGGCGTCGTGGTCGATGACCAGGGGCGGACGTCGGACCCCGACATCTTCGCCGCCGGCGACCTGACCAACCATCCGAACGCCCTGCTCGACCGCCGTGTGCGGCTGGAAAGCTGGGAAAACGCACAAAACCAGGCCATCGCGGCCGCCAAGGCGATGCTCGATGCCGGCGAGCCTTACGCCGAAATCCCGTGGTTCTGGTCCGACCAGTACGACGTCAATTTGCAGCTCATCGGCCTGCCCGAAGGGTGGGACAGCGAAGTCACGCGCGGCGATCCCGCAAGCGGCGCCTTCGTCACCTTCTATCTCAAGGATGGGCTGATCGACGGCGCGGTGGCGGTCAATAACGGGCGCGACCTGCGCTTCGCCCGCCGGCTGATGCAGCGCGCCATCAAGGCGTCGCCGGAAGACCTCGCCGACACCACGATAAAAATGCAGGCGCTACTCAAGAAGTAAACGGCGGCTAGGCGGGTTTCCTATTGTGCGTGCTTCGAGACGCCCGG
>JAZFSB010000257.1:0-2495 GCA_036445935.1 Alphaproteobacteria bacterium
GGCGAGCTTGCGGCGGCCGTCGATGACCATCGAGCACACGCCGCACACGCCCCGGCGGCAATCCGAATTTCGAAATGACAGGCTGCCATCGACCGTCTGATAGACCCGGCGGATTGCCTGCAATACCGATAGCGGTCCGTCGGTTTCGATTTTGTACGTCTCGTGCCGGGGCGCGCTGTCGCGGGCGGGATCGAAGCGGAAAAGCCGGATGCGCAGGGAATCCATCTCAGTCTACCGGCTCGATCATGGCGCCGGCGGGCGCGGGCCTTGTGTCGAATATGAGGCGATCACCGTCGCGCCGGACCAGGATGTTCTTTAGCCAGTTGACGTCGTCACGCTCGGGGTAATCGTCTCGGTAATGCGCGCCGCGGCTTTCACGGCGCTGTCGGGCAGCGCCCGCCATTATCGTGGCGAACCGCACCATCGAAGACACTTCAAGCGCTTCAATCCAGTCGTAATTGCCGATACGATCGTGATTGGCCAGCGCCATCGATGGCAGGTCTTCCGTCCCGATGCGCTCGAATTCGGCGAGAGCTTTGTCCAGCCCGGCGCGGTTGCGCACCACGCCGACGCGGTCGTTCATCACCTGTTGCAGCCGCGCCTTGATCGCGCCGGGTCGTTCCCCACCGCGCCCCTTATCCAGCAGCCCCAGCACGCGGCGGCATTCGGCCTCGACTTCGTCCCGGTTGGCAGCCGCGCTTGGCGCGGCGGCGGCGACTTCGGCCGCATATCGCCCGGCCCGCTTGCCGAAGACAAGTATTTCGGTGAGAGAATTGCCGCCGACGCGGGCAGCACCGTGCGCCCCGCCCGAACATTCGCCGACCGCGAACAGGCCGGGAAGGGTCGATTGCGCGCGGGCGTCGATCCTGATGCCGCCACAGACATAGTGCGCGGCGACGCCGACCTCTATCGGTTGGCGCAGATCGACGTTGAAGGATTTCAGATATTTGGTCTGTGACGGCAGTTCCGCCATCAGGTCATCCATCGACACCGATCCGGGATCGAAATATGCACCGCCATGCGGGCTGCCGCGCCCGGCCTGAACCTCGCCGAAGATGGCGCGGGCGTAGATATGGCGCGCCGGATTATCGCCGCCTTCAGGGTCGTAGCGCGCCAAAAACGGCTCGCCATCGGCGTTGAACGGCGGCCGCGCGCCCTTGGGCAGCAGATATTGGAAAGTGAACAACATGCCCCGCACGGCGGCCGGGTGCAGCATCGCGTGGCCCAGCATGAGGATGAATTCGATATCGATCAGCTCGGCGCCGGCATCGAGCGCGAGCACGTAGCCGTCGCCAGTCGAATCCGGCGTATTGCTATTGACCGGGAACATCTCGCCCGCCCCGCCGGTCGCCATGATGACAGCGCCCGCGCGAATTTCCAGCATCCGGCCGGTCCGGAAATCGATCGCCAGCGCGCCGATTACCCGCGTGCCGTCGGTCAGCAGGCGGGTCACGAAAATTTCCTGCAGGCGCGGGATTTCGCGCTTGTTCATCGCGCGCCTGAGCGCCTGCATGATCGGCGTGCCGAGTGAATCGCCCTTTTTGAGCGAGCGCGGGTAGGTCTGAGAAGAATCGAGCTTGCGCTGGACCAGCTTGCCATCCGCTTCGCGGTCGAAGCGCGCACCGAAGGATTCGATGTCCTCGACCGCCTCGATCGCCTCACTGGTGAAGATTTTCACCAGTTCCGGATCGGCCAACCCGTAGGAGCCCCGCATGGTGTCGTCGAAGTGAACCGACGGGTTGTCGCGTGCATCGGCGTAGCCGAAGGCGACCTGGAATCCGGTGACGGCGGTCTGGGTCAGGCCGCTTTTGCCGACAATGCCCTTGGACAGCACCAGGACGCGCGCGCCCGCGTCATGCGCCTCGACGGCGGCGCGCAACCCGCCGCCCCCGCCGCCGATCACCAGCACGTCGGTATCAATGGTCTGGTCGATCATTGGTTAGGCCACCTGTTCCGGAACATACCCATCGCCCAAGCCTATAGGCTATGCGGGCCATCGGGAACGTCTTCCGGGGAGGTGGCTTAATCTATTCGCGCATCCATGGTGTCACCCCGGCCTTGAGCCGGCGCTCCCCGAAAACTGGCGTCTCAGTGTTCGCGCAGCAGCCTGCCGTAGCCTTCGATGCGATCTTCGATGCCGCATTTGCGCAGGCCCTCCCACGCGATCGCCTGGAGCGAGGTGATGACGGAGACGCCGAGGGTGCGCTCCAGCGGTTCTATCGCGTGGGTCACCGCCCAGTGGGGACAGGAATAAAGCAGCGTGTCGAGCTCGGGGTGCTCTTCCTTGAGTTCGCAACCCAGCCGATAGGCCGCCTCAATCGGGATCCGGTTGTAGTCCTCGAACGTGGCACCGGCCGATCTGTTGCCCATCGGCTCCAGCCCGTCATCGAGAAGCTGTTGGTCATGGGACGCGTCGCGCTTGGGATTTGACGGATGCACCACGGCGACCTTCCTGGCGTCGACGGCCTTCAGCGCATTCGATTGCGCAGTGGCGC
>JAZFSB010000258.1:0-3958 GCA_036445935.1 Alphaproteobacteria bacterium
AGGCGCGAGCTCGAAATGTGTTTCGTCGGGACGAACCTTGATCGCGCCGACATCGCCCTTGGCGAGCTGGCCCACGCGGCACAGCATCGGCAACAGCCATCGCGCTTCGGCATTTTGTTTGTGTCCGACCGACAGCGAGAACCAGACGCCACCCTTGAAGTCGTCGCGGCGCTTGGGTTTGCGTTCAGGCGGCGGGGTATCGAGGAGTTCCTCGGGCGCGGAACGCCCCGCGGAATGCAGACGCAGGAAAGCGGCCGCAATCTGTTCGCCGCCGTAACGGGCGAGAAGGGCCTCGGCAAAGGCCTTTTCGTCCGCGCTCGGCGGTTCGCTCAGCGTCGGATCCAGCATTATCCGTTCACGGTCGCGCTGCTCAATTTCATCGACCGATGGCGGCCGGGCCCATGTGGCCGTGATATTGGCGCTGTCCAGCAAGCGCTCGGTGCGCCTTCGGTCATTATGCGCGACGATCAGGGTGCACACGCCCTTGCGGCCGGCGCGGCCGGTCCGGCCGCTCCTGTGCAAAAGGGATTCACGGGTCTTCGGAATCTCCGCGTGGATCACCAGTTCCAAATTCGGCAGGTCGATCCCGCGCGCCGCGACATCGGTGGCGATGCACACGCGCGCACGCCCGTCACGCATGGCCTGCAGCGCGTGGGTGCGTTCGTTCTGGCTCAACTCACCCGACAGCGCGACCACTGAAAAGCCCCTGTTCTTGAACCGGCTGGTCATCCGGTTGACCGCCGCCCGGGTGCCGCAGAAGACCAGCGCATTCTTCGCCTCGAAGTATCGCAGCACGTTGATGATGGCGTTTTCCCGATCGCTGGGAGCGACGCTCAGGGCGCGGTATTCAATATCGACGTGCTGCGCCTGTTCCGCCGTTGTCTTGAGACGCACCGCATCGCGCTGGTAGCGCTTCGCAAGACGGGTGATGGACGACGGCACGGTGGCGGAAAACATCAAGGTGCGCCGGCTGGGCGGGGCGGCATCGAGGATGAATTCCAGATCGTCGCGAAAACCCAGATCGAGCATTTCGTCGGCTTCATCCAGCACCACGGCCTTGAGCCCCGTCGTGTCGAAGGAACCGCGTTCGATGTGATCGCGTAACCGTCCCGGTGTGCCGACCACGATGTGAACACCACGCTGCAAGGCCCGGCGTTCTTCGCGCATATCCATGCCGCCGACGCATGAAGCAATCGACGCCCCCGTCATCGCATACAACCATTCCAGCTCGCGCTTGACCTGCAACGCCAGTTCCCGGGTTGGGGCAACGACCAGCGCCAGGGGCTTGCGCGCACGGTCGAAACGCTCGGCGCCGTCCAAAAGCGTCGGCGCAAGCGCCATGCCGAACGCCACGGTCTTGCCCGACCCTGTCTGGGCCGAAACCAGGAGATCGGAAGTTTCGAGGCCGGTGGCCAGAACCGCCTCCTGCACCGGAGTCAATTCCGTATAGCCACGCTTGCTCAACGCCTGGCCAAGTACTGGAATGACGTTTTCAAAGTCTGTCATGATTTGTTCGATCGGGCCTTCAATTGTCCGTGCGTCACCCCGGCAAGCGAGCCTTTCCAAGGCCGTCCAAAACGCGTTGATAGGATTGAGTTCGACGGCGCGCCTCGCCTCGGCGCTCGCAGCCTCGGGTTCCCGGGCGACATGATAGGCGCGTACTAACATGGTTCGCGCCTCCGAGTCTGTTTCATCTAACGCGATCGCCCGACGCACCGTAATTTCGCCCTGTACCGCAGAGAAGTCCTCGTTCACCCCCGATGGTTCACTGATTTGTAGGTGCCGGCCTCAATATGCTAATATCCCGCCCATGAGCACACCTGACCCCGCCGCCATCCCCGGCTGGCACGCGCACATTTACTTTGACCCGGCAACCACCCGGGACCGGGCCGAGGCTTTGCGCCAAAAGATCGCCCGGGCTTTTCCGCAAACCTTGATCGGCGGTTGGCACGACGTACCTGTCGGCCCCCACACCGAACCGATGTACCAGGTCGTCTTCGCCCACGCACAGTTCGAGAGCCTTCTGCCGTTCCTCGCCATCCACCGCGACGGGCTTACCATCCTGGTCCATGCCGACAGCACCGGCGATCACGCCGCCGACCACACCGACCATGCCATCTGGATGGGAAGTGTGCTGCCGATCAAAACCGCCCAGTGGCTTTAAAGCCTGCTCCTGAGCTGTGCCAGACATGCCTTGCGGTCGGCGGTAAAACCGCCTTCGATCCACCAGGCCTCTATATCGGCCAATAACAAGCCGACGCGTGGGCCCTTGGGCACGCCGGCCGCCAGCGCGTCGCGCCCGGCGAGCGGAAATTTGGGCATCGGGTTGGTTTCAGGGAGCGCCCACAGCGCCTGCCAGAGCGCGTCATCTTCCTTGCCCGCGCCGCCGGCCCAGCCGATCAGCACCAGGTCGCGGAACCGCTCTGGCCCCAGCCGGTAGAGCGTGATGCGATTTTCCAGCGTCGCCACCGCCGGGTTTGGCCGACGGTCGGGGGCTGTCAGCGCGTGCAGCCTTTTGCCGTCGGCGCGCGAAAGCCTGAGCCGCCTGGCCAACGCGCCATCACCGTCCGTCGTGATCACGGCGGCGAGCCGGCGCAACGGATCGGGCGCGAGACCCAACCGGTCTTCCAGCGCGCACAGCGCCGCCAGCCGGGGGATGCGATCCGCCTCGGCCAGCACATGGGCCAGAATCGTGTTCGTTTCCATCAGATGCAGTACCGACGCGGGGTCCGGGGCCGCCAGCAGGCGGCGCAGTTCGGACCAGACGCGTTCAGCCGACAGCCCGGCGAGGCCCGACGCCAGCGCCCGGCAGGCGTCGAGCGCGGCCGCGTCGGGCGCCCCCTTGCCGTACCAGCCATGGAAGCGGAAGAAGCGCAACAGGCGCAGCACGTCCTCTTCGATGCGCGCCGCCGCGTCACCGACGAAGCGCACCCGGCCGTCCTCCAGGTCGGCGCGCCCGCCGGTCGGGTCGTACAAGGTACCGTCGGGATCGCAGAACAGGGCATTCATGGTGAAATCGCGCCTGGCCGCGTCCTCTTCCCAATCATCGGTGAAGGCGACGCGCGCGTGGCGGCCGAAGGTTTCGACATCGCGCCGCAGGCTGGTGATCTCGAAATGAGCACGCCCGATGACCGCCGTTACGGTGCCGTGCTTGATCCCGGTCGGGATGGCGCGGATACCGGCCGCATCCAGCAGGCGCATGACCTCTTCGGGCCGCTCCGGCGTCGCGATATCGACATCCTTGACCGGCCGGTCGAGCAGCGCATCACGCACGCAGCCGCCGACGAAGCGCGCCGGCTTGCCATTCGCCGACAGCGCCAGCATGACCGCGCGCGTCGCCTTTCCCGCCATCCAGGGCCGCGCGTCCAGGCGGCCGGCCTCGATCACCGGGTAATATCGCCGTCGCCGGTCAGGATCAGATAGGTCAGGGTGATGGCGACCAGCACCACCCCGGTCACCGCCAGCGCGAAAAAAGGCACCTCGGCGCCCGTCTGCCCGGCAGGTGGCGGCGCCTCCCTGATTTCCTCGGCCGGGCCAAACAACCGCCATGCCTTCCAAACCAGGTAGGGAAGAGCCAGCGGGATCACCAACATGAGAAGAATGCGGATCATACCTTGCGCACCTTGCGTGAAAGTTCAAACAGCACCCGGGCGGTCAGGCCCCAGATATAATAATCGCCCCACGGCACGACGCAAAACTCGCGCTCAACGCCATTATGCCGCCTTGTCTCGTATTTCTGGTTGGCGGGGTCGAGCACAAAATCCAGCGGCACCTCGAAAGCGTGATCAACCTCGCTCGGATCCACCGTGACGGCAACCGGCGGAGACAGCAAGCCCACCACCGGCACCACCCGAAACCCCGTGCCGGTTTCGTGTTCCGTCAACCGCCCGATCAGCTCGACGTGATGGCGGGCGACGCCGATTTCTTCCTCGGTCTCACGCAGCGCCGTATCCTCGGG
>JAZFSB010000259.1:0-4922 GCA_036445935.1 Alphaproteobacteria bacterium
CTCCGTAGGGCCGGTCTACCAGAATGAGCCGGTGTTCGCCTCAAGCCCTGCGGCGCGGCGTCATGGCGGCGCGGGCGCGGGCCAGGATGTCTAGCACGCGGAACGGGTCGTCCATCCGGGGGAAGGTCGGCACGCCGCGCGGTTCCAGATAGGCTTTGGCGGCGGCGTTGCTGGTCTCGTCGCCGGAAAAGGCGATGTAGATCGGCTTTGCGGGGTGTTGGGCCGCCAGATCGACGATGAAATCGAGTTTCATCGGCCCCAATTCGTCGGCCAGGATCAATATCGCCACCAGCGCGTCCACGTGATCGTCGGCCAGCAGGGCCGCCATCGCCTCGCGCCAGGCGAATTCCATGCCGTGCACGGTGGCCGACGGGAATACGTCGACCGGGTTGGTGACGGATATAAAGGGCGGGCTGATCTCCTTCAGCCGGGCCAGCGTGGCGGGGGTGACGCGGGCGAATTCCAGTCCGGTCTGTTGGCGGCAGATATCGGACAGATGGACGATGAAAGCGCCCGACGGCGAGACGAACCCGACCCGGTTGCCAGCCGGCGCCGGCATCACGGCGAGCGCCTTGGCGGCGGTGAAAAGCTGGGCGAAATCGTGAATGCGGACGATGCCGGCCTGGCGCAGCGCGCCGTCGAGCACCCGGTCGTCGGCGCCGAGCGAGGCCGTGTGCGACAGCGCCGCCCTGGCGCCGTCCGCGGTCGCGCCGCCCTTCAGCATGATCACCGGCTTTTTGCGCGTCACCCGGCGCGCGATGTCGAGGAATTCGCGCGGCCGGTGCAGGCTTTCGAGATAGAGAAAGATCGCGCCGGTCTCATCATCGTCGGCCAGGTACTCCAGCACGTCGGCCTCGTCTATATCGACCGCGTTGCCGAGCCCGATGCAGCGCGCCACCCCGTAATGCTCGCCCGACATGATCGAGCGCATCATGGCGCCGGTGAAATTGCCGGTCTGGGCAACGTAGGAAATCGGCCCGCGCGGGATGGACCCAAGCGGAAAGAAGCTCGAGGTGAACCCCGCCGGGGTCGAGATATGGCCCGCCGTGTTGGGGCCAAGCACGCGAACGCCGGTGCGCTCGATCACGGCGCGGAGTTCGGCCTGCAGATCCTCGCCGGCATGATCGACCTCGGCGAAACCGCCGGCCGCCAGCACCACGGAATTCATGCCCTTGGCGGCGCAGTCGGCCACCGCCTGGGGCGTGGCCTGGGCCGGCAGCATCACGATTCCCATATCGATGCCGTCCGGCAGATCGGCGATGGATTGGCAAACGGCCCGCCCACAAATCTCGCCACCGCGTGGATTAACCGGGTGGATCGTGCCTTTGAAGCCGTTGGCGATCAGATTGTCGATCACCGTCCGGCCCGGCCGGCCCGGCGTCGCCGAAGCGCCGATCACGGCGACCGATTTCGGGGAAAAGAAGGGTTCGAGCGTAGACACGGAAAACCTGCTGCCGAAGGAATGCCGCGCAGCATAAACCGTGCGCCGGCCCACACAAGACGCGTAAAGTGAGGACGGGGGGAAGCGGATCGGATATGGCGATACGAACGGTTCTGCGGCTAGGCGATCCCAGACTGCGCAAGCGGGCAAAACCGGTCGACCAGCCGGATGATCCCGACATTCGCGCCATCATCGCCGACTTGGCAGATACCATGCACGCCTGCAACGGCGCCGGGCTGGCCGCGCCGCAAATCGGCGTGGACCTGCGTATCGTGATCTTTGGCATCGACAACAACCCGCGCTATCCCGACGCCCCGCCCGTGCCGCTGACGGTGCTGCTCAACCCGGAGATCACGCCGCTGGATGACGCCACGGAAGACGGCTGGGAGGGATGCTTGAGCGTTCCCGGCATGCGCGGGCGGGTCACCCGCCACACCCGCATCCGCTATCGCGGGCGCGACCCGGCCGGCACGGCGATCGAGCGCGAGGCCGACGGGTTTCACGCCCGCGTGGTGCAGCACGAATGCGACCATCTGGACGGTGTCCTGTTCCCCGACCGGATCACCGATCCGCAAATGCTCGGCTTTATCGAGGAATTGCAGGAGGCCGGGCTGCTCGGCGACACCCCCCTGCCACCGGAATAGGTTATTTTTGCTTTTCCCTATCGAGCAGCGCGCGCTTGCGCTCTACACCCCAGCGATAGCCGGACAGCGCGCCATCAGCGCGAACCACCCGGTGACAGGGGATCGCGACCGCCACCGGGTTGGCGGCACAGGCCCCGGCGACGGCGCGCGCCGCCCCCGGCTGGCCGATGGCGGCGGCGACTCCGGCATAGGTCGCGGTTTCGCCCGGTGGAATGGCTTGCAGCGCGCGCCAGACCTTTTCCTGAAACGCGGTTCCCTGGATGTCGAGTGGCAGACCGAACCCGGCGCCCGGCCGCTCAACCAGCGCAATCGTCTGTTTCACACAGCCATCGAACGCGGACCCGGGCTCGGCCGGCTCGATCATGGCCTTCGGGAAGCGTCGCCTGAGATCATCAACCAAATCGCCCGCGTCATCACCCAGCGCGATGGCGCAAATGCCGCGATCGGTCGCCGCCACCAGCAATTTACCCAACGCCGCGTCGCTGACGGCCCACCGGATACGGACCCCCTCGCCACCCTTGCGCCAGATCCCGGGCGTCATGCCGAGCCTGGCCCCGGCGGCATCGTAAAACCCGCTGGCGCCCGTGAATCCTGCCTTGTAGATCGCGCTGGTCACGGTCGGCTCGCACGCCAGCCCCGCCCGCACCCGGCGGGCAAGCACCGCGTCGGTAAACTGTTTCGGCGTGATGCCCAGTGCGCGGCGGAATAGGCGATGAAAATGGCCGGGACTCAGCCCTGCCCGGCTGGCCATGGCGGCAAGGGGCGGCATTTCTTCCCGTGCCTCGACCCAGCGGCAGATATCGGCGATCCGCTGCGCGAACGGATCATCCGGCCGGCATCGCTTACAGGGTCGGAAGCCAGCGCGCGCAGCAGCTTCGATGTCATCGAAATAGCGAACGTTCTCGCGTCGTGGCCGGCGGGCGGGACAGGATGGCGCACAGTAGATACCCGTCGTGACCACCCCGAACCAGAAGGCGCCGTCGGCGCGCGCATCACGCCCGGTCAGCGCCGCCCAGCGCGCGTCATCGGAAACGAAATTCGTATTGCCATCCATCGCGCGGTCTCCAAAGAAGTGAGACCAACCTAGCGCGACGCGCCGACCAGGAAATCCGAATTCTTGCGATCAAATTCGGAAAATACCTTATGTCCGGATGCCGTCGGCGACCTTGCGATTTGTCGCGTCCAGGAACTTTTTGCGCATATCGAGCATCGCCTGAATGCAGGTCTCGTCATAATCGGCCTCGGGTTCGGGATCGAGCGTCCAATGGTCGAATTTGTTTTCACCGCGAAGCAGCATGGCGGTCGCGCCGTCGAACCGGGTTTCGCGTACATGGGGAGCGCAATAATGGATGGAAAACCCGACCCGGGGATGGTTCGACCGGTTGGGCGCCGAGCCATGCACTACGCTTTCATGGTGGAACACCACCTGGCCGGGATGCAGCGGCGCGCTCACCGCCTTGCTTTCATCCACCCCCCTGACCGACTGGCCGGCGGGCGCCAGGTTGTTGGGGCCGGGCTTGAAATCATGCACCGATGGAATTTTGTGGCTGCCGGGGATATAGCGGAGGCACCCGGCTTCTTCATTGGATTCATTGAACGAAAACCAGGCGGTCGCGGTGTCCGCCGGCTCGAAGCCGTAGAAGAAGGTGTCGGTATGCCACGTGATAAAGCGTGGATCGTTCGCCTTCTTGGTGAAGAACGACGCCCCCCAGCACAGGATATCGGGGCCGATCAGGTCTTCCAGCGCGTCCAGCAGCCTGGGGTGGCGGACAAGGTCGCACAACCACGGAAACGGCAGATGCGCCTTGACGCGAAATCTCTCCTGCGGCTCCTCGCCAAGGGTTTCCTCCATCTGTTCGAATTTGGTGTGCATGGCGGCGGCCTCCGCCGGGGTACAGACGTCGAAGGGAAACAGGAACCCGTCATCGGCATATCGCGCGATCTGGTTTTCGGTCAGAACCTTGGGCATGGTGTGGCACTCCGGCGCAAATGGCGTTGTTCCGCCAAGTCTATTTGGGACCCTCGCTCCTGTCCATCCGGCGCGATCGCCCATACCGGTAAGCGAGGATCCGTCCGTTATCGCGGCTGTCGCCGGCAACGTGAAAAAAGTAGATGTCGAGACCAGGATGGTAAAACCCGCTGGAGCCGTTGCTGGAATAGTGAGCCGGCCACATCGCCGGCAGACCATGCGAGACCGTCTCCCATGCGTTATCGTCTGGATGATAGGCATAGATGCCACGCGTCTTGCCCTTGTGGCGAACCAGCAGCACCACATCGTTGGCAAGATTGCAATGAAGGGTCGCGTAATTCGTCGCGTAGGAATTGCCGCCGGGATCGCCCCGCGGCTTGGGGTCGATGAACCGGTCGTCATCGATATCGTAGATCCATAGCGCGTTCGGCCCCTTGGCGACCGGGTAACTGCCGCCGCCGAGATAGATCCGTCCCCTTTTCGGGTCATGACACGCGGTCGCGTCGATACCGAACGGCAGTTTGGGCCCGCTCGGATTGTGTCGGATCCAGCCATTCCGCGCCGGTTGATAGAACCAGATTTGCCTTCGGTGACGGAAGAACACCGTGTCGCGCGACGCCAGGTAGATCAGCGTATCGCCGTATCCGCTTGGCGGCGAGCGACCGGGTGGCGCTATGGCCAATCGCATCCAGTGGCCCGTGCCGGTATCGAACATCCAGGGGCTGGCGCGGGAGCGGTTGAACCGTTTGCGGTTTGCCTTGTAGAAAGCGGCAACGGTGGGAAGGGCCTTGCCGTGATGGCCGCCAGGGTTGGGCATGGCCATGAAACGCCGACGGCGTGAATCCCACGTCGTCATCTGATACCCATG
>JAZFSB010000260.1:0-6702 GCA_036445935.1 Alphaproteobacteria bacterium
GTTGCCGTCGATAGCGACCAGCGGGTCGTGTTGTTCAACCGCGCGGCAGAGGAACTGTTCGGTTACCCGGTGTCGGCCGTGCTTGGTAAGCGGCTTGAAATGCTGCTGCCGGATGCGGCGCGGGCCAATCACGGAAAATATTTCAGCGAATTCAATGATAGTGGTGAAACGCGCCGGCTGATGGGTGGGCGTCCGGAAATCGGCGGGCAGCGCAAGGATGGCAGCGTTTTCCAGGCCGAGGCGGCGCTGGCCCGGGCCTACAGCAATGGCAAATCCATCTTTATCGCGATTTTGCGCGATATCACCGATCGGGTGCGTGATCGCGCCATGCTCGACCGCTCGAATTTGCTGCTGTCCGGCGTCAGCCGGGCGCAAACGCGCGTTATCCAGGGCGAGCATATCACCGACGTATGCGGCGAACTGCTATCGACTCTGATCGATGCCACCCAAAGTGAATATGGATTTCTTGGCGGGATCGGGCATGACCCGGACGGCACGCCCTATCTCAGGACCCATGCCATCACGAATATTGCCTGGGACGATGAAACGCGCGCGCTTTATAAAAAAAATGTCCGCACGGGCCTGCGTTTCGACAAGCCGGATACGCTCATTGGTGAAGTCATCCGCACCGGTAAGGCGGTCGTCGCCAATGACGGGTCGAATGATTCCCGCGGTGGCGGGATTCCAACCGGGCATCCCGCCCTCAAAAGTTTTCTCGGCCTGCCGGTTCGCCGGGGTGATGAGCTTCTGGGTGCGATCGGACTCGCCAATTGCCCCGGCGGCTACGACGAGGAGATTGTCGCGCTGCTACAGCCGATCCTGACGACTCACGCCAGCATCATCGACCTCTACCGCAAGAATGTGGAAAAAGAAGCGATGGAGGAACAGCTGCGCCAGGCCCAGAAGATGGAGGCGATGGGCCAGTTGACCGGCGGCGTGGCGCACGACTTCAATAATCTGCTGGCGATCATCCAGGGCCACGCCGAGTTTCTTGCCGAGGAGACCGGGCGCGATCACCCGAACCTGCGGCCGATTCTTAACTCGGCCCGGCGCGGCGCCGAACTGACCCAACGGCTGCTCGCCTTCGGACGGCGCCAGCCCTTGCGTCCCGATTTGGTCGATCTTGGTGAACTGGTGGCTGGCATGTCCGGCCTGCTGTCAAGCACGCTCGGCGAAACTATCGCTATCGAAACGGATATGGCCACGGACCTGGCCATCGCGGCCGCCGATCCGGGTCAGGTCGAAAATGCGCTGCTTAACCTGGCCAACAACGCGCGCCATGCCATGCCCGACGGCGGCACGTTGACCATCACCTGCGCCAACGCCACGCTGGGCGGCTCCATCATCGAGCGGAATCCAGAAGTCGAGCCTGGGGATTATGTGATGCTGTCGGTCCGCGATACCGGCTGCGGCATGGCCGAGGATGTGCTCGACCGCGTGTTCGAGCCCTTCTTCACCACAAAGGATGTGGGCGAAGGTAGCGGCCTCGGTCTGTCGATGGTCTATGGCTTCGCCAAGCAATCCGGCGGCCATACCACGATTTCGAGCAGGGTCGGGGACGGCACGACGGTGAATATCTATCTGCCGCGCGGCGACGGTCTGGACGAATCGGCTGACGGGAATGTCGCCCCGGTGGGTTTCCAGGGCTCGGATCGCAACACGGATAACATAATTCTGCTGGTCGAGGATGACCAGGAAGTGCGGACCATGGCGATGCGGATGCTGAAAGGACTGGGTTACACCACTTTTGAGGCCGCGACCGTGGCCGCGGCGCGGGATATCCTGGCGGATGGCGCGGCGATTGATCTGGTGCTGAGCGACGTGGTGTTGCCGGGCGGCGAGAGCGGGTTCGATTTTGGTGATGAGCTGCGGCGTAGCCATCCCGAGATGAAAATTATCTATATGTCCGGTTATCCGAACGATGCCGCGAAGCGCAACGGTGACACGCCGCTGCTCACCAAGCCCTTCACGCGCGAGGAACTTGCTCGCGCCCTGGATCGCGCGCTTGATTAGCACACGCCCCCCAATGGTGCCGGCTAGAGGATTCGAACCCCCGACCCCCTGATTACAAATCAGGTGCTCTACCAACTGAGCTAAGCCGGCGTGGGGCGTGCGTGGTCATAGCACATCATGGGCGTTCCGCGCATCGTTTCTGCATCTCGGTATGTCGATCCCGCTGGTATGGCGACGAATTTGCTTCCGTTGACGCGCTCCACCCAGCGGCATTACGCTTACCGTGAATAACCAGACGGGGATGTCATGATGTCGCGCGCCGAGATGTTGCCAGCCGCCGAACGCTTTGTTTCCGATTTGCGCAAGGTATTCGAGGATGGTGTGCCCGAGCCGGCGCGCTGGGACCGCTGCCGCGAGTTGCTTGAGACCTTGCTGGACGATCCCGAAATGGCGGAACATGCGCGAAACTGGCCGATAACGGGCTTCAACCCGGACACCAACCGGGTCGGCAACCTGCTGTTTTATGAAGATCCGGATTATGGGTTTGTTATCAATGCCTTGATCAAGAAACCCGGCGGGCGGGCGATGGTGCACGACCACGGCCCGTCCTGGACCATCTATGGCTTGCTGCAGGGCACGGAACGCATCGTCTGGTACGACGCAACGGCGCGCAGTGACGGCAAGTACGATATCGCCGAAGCCCGTGCGACCGAATGCGGGCCGGGTGACGTCGATATCGTGCCGCCGGACGAGATTCACTCCGAGTTTGCCGGTGCGGAAAAATCCATCGCGGTGATCGTGCGCAGCCAGCGCTCGGGCACGTTCGAGCAGTTCCGCTATCTCGATGACGGTACCCAGGTGGTTATCAGCGGCCCTGAACAGATCCCTTACGATCTTTCATAATCACCTGAATAAAATAATCTAACTTATTGTTTTATATTATTTATATGATTGTCTTCATCGCCTGGTCGTGCGCACGGCCCAGCAGAATCTGGGCGCTGGCCGCGCCGATCAGCGCCATGAACATATCACACTGGGTGTCCCACACGTCGCACTGGGTGGCGAGGAACTGATCGGCCGCGCCGCCGCCGATCAGCGCGTCCCACCATTCGATGAATTCGTAAGTCGCGCTGATCGCGAGACACACGCAGCAAATCAGGGAAAACAGCCACTTGCCCGGAACCAGCGGGGATCGGCGCAGCAGAATCTCGCGCGCCAGAATAGCCGGAACGAAGCCTTGGGCGAGATGACCCAGCCGGTCGTAATGGTTGCGCGACAGGTCGAACAGATCCTGCACCCAGAAACCCACAGGTACCCGCGCATAGGTGTAGTGCCCGCCGATCAACAAGATGAGAGCGTGTATGAAGATTAGCCTGTAAACAATTGTTGTCAGTGGAAAATTTTTGTGAGTTGTGATCAATATCGGAACCGCGATAATAACCGGAGCCACTTCCAGCGCCCAGATGCCGCGATCATGCGGGTCGATGCCACTGGCGATCAGGATCAGCCCGGTGATCACCAGCAGGGCGATCTTTTCGGTGGTTGCCGGCGCGCGCGCGGTTTTGGTCATCGGGCGAGTTCCAGCCGGATCATGCGGCCGTCATGGCTGGCGATCAGCCGTGCCGGCTCGTTCCGTTTGAGCGCAACCGGGGTGGCTAGCGTGTGGACCGCCTGTTTCCAGTGCGTCGGCGCGGCGCCGGGCCCGGTATCGATCACGCTCCGGTCGTCCAGCGCGAGCCGGAACCAGAAGGCTATGGCATCGGCGGCGCCGTCCGCGTTGGGCGTCAGGCGCCGGCTGGTTTCGGCGGCGCCGGGGCGGGCGTCGGTGAAATCGAAGCTGAATATTTCCACCGGCGCGGATAGCGGCCGCCAGTCATAGCGCGCCAGGTCGGTCTGGCTGTAGTTGCCCGAAACCACACCATTGAACGGGCTGAGGTCGAACCCAGCGACATTGTCGACCCGGTGTTCGGCTGCGATTTGCACGCTTTCCACCGGCACCGCGTACACCGTGGCGCCGCGGGGGATGATTGCCGCGTCCGGGGTCAGAAGCCGGCTGCGTGCGTCGGCGAATGTCTCGATGATGCGTTCGCACAGCAGTCCCGCATCGACGATTTCACCGATCAGCAGCTCGGCGCGCGCACTCATGTCCTGGTCGATCACCAAATCGGCCGACGCCGCGTGGATCACCGTGATCCGGTCGGTGAGCCCATTCAGAGCTATGATTTCACGCGCCGCCTCGGCCAGCGGCCCAACACTTTCGCAGGCGGTTACATGGCCGGCGCCGGCGCGTGCGGCCATCATCGCCAGCAAGCCGGTTCCGGTGCCGATGTCGAGTACTCTCATGCCAGGTCTGACGGCGCGGCGGATCGCGCCCTCGAAGGCCTCGGTGCGACCGGCGTCATTGAGCATCGCCGCGTGCCAGTGCGGGATGACCTGGGCCAGCACCGTGTCGAGCCCGGCATGGGCCGCCGCATGGTCGGGATCGATTGCCAGCGCGCGACGGTAGCTGGCATAGGCGGCGTCGGTCATGCTGGCGGCCCGGTATTCGTCGCCCAGCGCGCAGTGCGCGTCGTCCAGCGTCGGTTGCAGCAGGGTGGCGCGCAGCAGATCCTCGATCGCGCCGGTGACGTCGCCGGCGAGCGCGCGCGCCTGGCCGCGGCGCAGAAAGGCGAGGGCAGCGTGCGGCGCGCCGGTGATCGCCATGTCGTAGGCGGCAATGGCGGCGTCCGGTTCGCCGAGTTCCAGCAGCGCGTCGCCGCACAGGCACAGCACGTCATAGGGAACGTCGTTGCCGACCGGCACCCGGCCGAGCGTGGCGCGCGCCGCCGCGGCCCGGTTTTCAGCCTGTTCAAGCAAGCCGCGCATCAGCAAAACCGTGGCCGGCGCCGCGTCGCCGGCATCGATCAACGCGGCCTCCGCGCCCGCGCTGTCGCCGGCATCGATTGCCGCGAAGGCGCGTGCCAGCAGGGCGCCTTCCGGCCGGCGCATGACGTCGGTATTCGCCAGCGTGCCACGCGCGGCGGCAAGCCGCGCCGCCGCTCCATTCGTCGCGGTCATGTCGACCCGGCGTCGCGTGTCAGCGCATAGAGCGCGACCGCGGTCGCGTTCGATACGTTGAGGCTGGCGAGGCCCCCGGGGTTGTAAATTCGCACCAGCGCATCGCAATTTTCGCGGGTCAGCCGGCGCAGCCCGGCCCCTTCCGCGCCCATCACCAGGGCACGCCGTTCGGTGTCGAGGGCCTGCTCGATCGTGGTCGGGGCGTCGGAATCGAGCCCAATGCACCAAAAACCGCCCTGTTTGAGCTGTTCCAGCGCGCGGGCCAGGTTGGTTACCCGGATCAGCGGCACCTGTTCGAGCGCACCCGAGGCCGCCTTGGCAAGCGCGCCGGTTTCTTCCGGCGCGTGGCGGTCCGGCACAATGACGGCGCCGGCGCCGAAAACCGCGGCCGAGCGCAGTACGGCGCCGATATTCTGTGGATCGGTAACCTGGTCGAGCACCACCAGCAGGGCGGTGTCACCGGCGGCGATATCCTCGATGGACGGCTGGGCCAGCGGCTCGACCTCCGCGGCCAGCCCCTGATGCACCGCGCCCGGGGCAAGTACCGCTTCGATCGCGGGGCGGCCGACCTGTTCGGCCGCCGCGAACGCGCCGTCGGGCAACCCATCCGTGCCGCGCGCCACCATCACCCGGCGTACGTCGCGCTCGGGATTGGCCAGCGCCGCCAGCACCGCGTGCCGCCCGTAAAGCCACAATTCGCGGCGCCCACCCGGGCGTTTTCGTTGCCCCCGATCGGCGCGCCGCTGCTTACCTCTGATTTTCTTGCGCATTTCAGCCATGGCCCCTATATTGCACCGAGTTTGATGGATGAAACAAACCTCCTGCTGGGCAACGCCGAAACGGCAAACCTCGGAACGGGGATTTTTGTCGTCTCTTTACGTTGATTGAACATTGACAAACGGGGTTGATTTCCCGTATTTCGCACGTCTGCTTGACCGCCCGCCCGACAGGAACCAGGAGGGGTGCCCGAGTGGTTAAAGGGGACGGGCTGTAAACCCGTTGGCTATGCCTACGTTGGTTCGAATCCAACCCCCTCCACCAGTTCCGTTTTCGGAGGGCGGATCGAGTTGACGATATTGGGTGCCACGGGTGTTGGAACTGGGGATCGAAACGAAGCCGAAATTTAGGGCGTTGAGATTAATCAATGGCTTTGCGGGTGTAGCTCAATGGTAGAGCACCAGCCTTCCAAGCTGGTCACGTGGGTTCGATTCCCATCACCCGCTCCAATATGGAACGGTCGGAGCGGTGGTGGTAATCAAGGGTGGGTCGCCATCCTGCGGTCGGTTGGATGAAAATGCCGGGCCGATAAAAGACAAGGAACAAAGAGACCATGGCGAAGGCGAAGTTTGAGCGGACGAAGCCGCATTGCAACATCGGAACGATTGGCCACGTTGATCACGGCAAGACGACGCTGACGGCGGCGATCACGAAGGTGCTTGCGGAATCTGGCGGCGCGGAGTTCACGGCGTATGACGAGATCGACAAGGCGCCGGAGGAAAAGGCGCGTGGCATCACGATCGCGACGGCGCATGTCGAGTACGAGACGGAGGCGCGGCATTACGCGCATGTCGACTGCCCGGGCCATGCTGATTATGTGAAGAACATGATCACGGGGGCGGCCCAGATGGACGGGGCGATCCTGGTTGTTTCGGCGGCTGATGGCCCGATGCCGCAGACGCGCGAGCATATTCT
>JAZFSB010000261.1:0-3319 GCA_036445935.1 Alphaproteobacteria bacterium
ATTTCGTCTTCCCAGCCGGGCTGGCGCGGACGCGGGCGGAGAAATCGAAACGCCACCGCGGCCACCACGCAGAATACGAGAAACGGCATCCACCACGGCCCGGCCGGCGCGAAAATGAGGATCGCGAGCGCCATCACGACGCCGATCACGCACGACCAAAGCGGCGCCCGGCGCCACAGAACATGGTCGATCACGATCTCCTCGGGCGGCTGGTCCGGCGGCTCCCCCGGCGGGGTCAGGCGCGACATGGCGGCACCATCAGCGTTTGACGAGTTGGGTTTCGGCCAGGCGGGCCCAGTAGCTGGCGCCGATTGGCAACGCGTCGTCATTGAAATCGTACTGCGCGTTGTGCAGCCAGCAACCGCCCTCGCCCGGCCCGTTGCCGACCCAGATATAGCAGCCCGGCCGCTGGTTCAGCAGGTAGGCGAAATCCTCGGCCCCCATCTTGGGCGCGGGATCGGTCGCGACGTTCTCTTCCCCCACCACCTCGGCCGCCACCCGGGCGGCGATGTCGCATTCAGCCTGGTTGTTTACCGTCGCCGGATAGCCGCGCGTATAGGTGACATCGACTTCCATGCCGAAGGAAGCCGCCACGCCATCGGCGATACGCCGGATGGTGGCCTCGGCGATATCCTGCACCTCGGGCTTGAAGCTCCGCACCGTGCCCTTCAGCGTGATGTCGTCGGGAATGATGTTGTAGGTCTCACCGGCATGGATCTGGGTGATTGAGCACACCACAGAATCGATCGGATCAACGGCGCGGCTGCTCACCGTCTGCAGCGCGGTGACGAGCTGGGCGGCGGCCACGATCGGATCACGGCCCTGATGCGGGAAGGCGGCATGGGTGCCCTGCCCCTTCAGCGTAATGTCGATAGTGTCGGCGGCCGCCATGCAGGGGCCGGCGCAGACCTCGAAGGTGCCGATATCCTGGCCCGGGAAATTATGCATGCCCCAGACCGTCTCGACCGGGAATTGCTCGAACAGACCGTCCTCGACCATCACCCGCCCGCCGCCGGCATGTTCTTCGGCCGGCTGGAAGATGAACTGCACGGTGCCGGCGAAGTTGCGCGTCTCGGCGAGGTACTTGGCGGCTCCCAGCAACATGGTGGTATGGCCGTCATGGCCGCAGGCATGCATCTTGCCGGGCACCCTCGATACATGGTCGCAGGCGTTCTTTTCCGTGATGTCGAGGGCGTCGAGATCGGCCCTGAGCCCGATCGCCGGCCCGTCGCCATGCGCCCCCCTGAGTGTGCCAACGACTCCGGTCTTGGCCAGCCCGCGATGGACCTCGATGCCGAACTCCTCCAGCTTTTCGGCGACAAACCCCGCCGTCACCACTTCTTCGAAGGCGGTTTCGGGGTGGGCATGGATGCGGCGCCGCCAGGCGGTCATCTCATCCTTGAACTCGGCGATGCGGTTGATAATCGGCATGGCGGTTAACCCGTTTTGCGCAGCATCAGCAGCCGAATTGGCTGGTCCAGCACAAAGGCACCGTCGCGCCGGGTCGCCATGGCGTCGAACTTGGCGCGGATTTCGGCCTCGTGGGCCTGGAAATTGGCCCGCCGTTTCTCGTTGTGGCAAATCTGGTCGCGCAGCGCCTCAAAGCTCGCGAAGGGGCGCTCGAAGATGAACTCAAACTCGGCTTCGCGCGCATAACCGCTGGAAGCAGTCTTTTCCACCGCCGCCCAGGCGGCTTGGCGCACCTCGGCCTCATCATCGACATCCTTCCCGACCTCATAGCGAGACCCCGCCGCGCGCGGCTCGGCGATGATCAGCGTGCCACCCGGCCGCAGCACCCGGCGGGCTTCGTCCAGCGCCTTGTCCATCGCCGCCGGGTCGATATGGTGCATGGAGTTGTGAAACAGCACCACGTCCCGCGATTGATCGTCAAACGGCATCGCCTCGGCGGGCGCCTCGATAAACGTCTCGTTGTTGACCGAAGGGGCGGCCCGCGCCGCTTCCAGCGCCGAGCATTTTACGTCCAGCCCGGCCACGTTGGCGCCCTTCCCGGCCAGAAAGTGGGCGATCTTGCCGTCGCCGCAACCGGCATCGACCAGATCCTTGCCGGAAAATTCCATCAGCCCAGTCAGTGCCTCGCGCGGGGTAGAGCGTTCCATTTCACCAGCCATCCCTGATTTCAGCTTTGCCTGCTGCTTACGACGGGGTACCGCCCCTGTCCACCGGTTTCGCTTTCCAGGTATTTTACATTGATGTAAAACGGCCCGATTGACAGCATTCGAGAGAATCATGACTGAAGATTACAACGATATACGCGAAGCGGTCGCCAAGCTGTGCGCCGGGTTTCCCGGCGAGTACTGGCGCGACTGCGACCGCGAGCGCGCCTACCCGACCGATTTCGTCACCGCGCTGACCGAAGGCGGCTACCTGTCCGTGCTGATCCCGGAGGAATATGGCGGCAGCGGACTCGGCATCACGGCGGCCGCCGCGATCATGGAGGAGATCCACAAATCCGGCGGCAACGGCGCCGCCTGCCATGCCCAGATGTACACCATGGGCACCGTGCTCAGGCACGGCACAACGGAACAGAAAGAAGCCTACCTGCCCGGCATCGCGCGCGGTGAATTACGCCTTCAGGCGTTTGGCGTGACCGAACCGACCAGCGGCACAGATACGCTCAGCCTGCGCACCACCGCGGTCAAGAAGGGCAACGACGCCTATGTGGTGAACGGCCAGAAGATCTGGACCTCGCGCGCCGAGCATTCCGACCTCATGCTGCTGCTGGCCCGCACCACGCCCAGGGACCAGGTCGAAAAACGCACCGACGGGCTTTCTGTCTTCATCGTCGATATGCGTGAAGCCCTCAAATCCGGGCTTACCATCAAACCGATCCGCACCATGATCAACCACGCCACCACCGAGGTGTTTTTCGACGATCTGGAAATTCCGGCCAGCGCTTTGGTCGGCGAGGAAGGCAAGGGCTTCCGCTATATCCTGAGCGGCATGAACGCCGAGCGCATCCTGATCGGCGCGGAATGCATCGGCGATTCGCGCTGGTTCATCGACGTGGCCGCGAAATACGCCCGCGAACGCAGCGTATTCGGCCGCCCAATCGGCCAGAACCAGGCGATCCAGTTCCCCATCGCGGAGGCTTACGCCCAGACCGAAGCCGCCAACCTGATGGTCCAACGGGCCGCGGAAATCTACGAATCCGGCGAGAATTGCGGCGCGGAAGCCAACATGGCGAAGTACCTCGCCGCCGAGGCGTCGTGGAAAGCGGCCGATATGTGCATGCAGACCCATGGCGGGTTCGCCTTCGCCGAGGAGTTCGATGTCGAGCGCAAGTTCCGCGAAACTCGGC
>JAZFSB010000262.1:0-2387 GCA_036445935.1 Alphaproteobacteria bacterium
ATCAGGCGATCGCCGACGCGGTCGCCGCCCTGGTGGCCGAAACCGGCGCCGCGACCCTGAAAGACATGGGCTCAACCATGGCTTCCTTGCGCGAACGCTTCGCCGGCCGCATGGATTTCGGCAAAGCCAGCGGCGTGCTGAAACAGCATCTCAGCGGGAAATAGCGGCCGGGGCGCAGGGCGGGGCCGCCCGCGCCGACCCGCACCCAACATCCAACAATCGTCACCCCGGCCCCCGAGCCGGGGTCCAGCCTTGCTTGCTATATACCGGCTGCATCACGGGGATTTTTCTTGACCGCGCGCGGTAATCCCGTTCTGCTTCGTTTTTAATCAAAGCAATCAGGGGGCGATAATGTTTGGGAAATTTGAATCAAGGATGTCTCGGTTGGTTACGGCTTCGCTGGCGATTGCCGTTGCCGGTGGTGTTTGTCTTTCTGCCGTTAACGCCCCGGCGCAGGCCAAGGATATCAAGGCTGCGTTCTTCGCCAGCCCGAAACATCCGATCTGGTCGAAGCTCATGGTGCCCTGGGGCAAGGCCATCGAAGCCGAAAATGTCGGCCTCAAGGTAATTGGCTTTCCCGGCAGCCAGATCGGCGGCCGCCCGCCCGGCGCCTTCAAGCGCGTCATGAACGGGATCGCCGATCTTGAGTTCGTGATGCAGGGCTACACCTCCACCGTGTTCCCCCGCACCCTGCTGGTCGAAATTCCGCTGCAATGGGGGTCGCCGACCGACGCGACAAAAGCGATCTGGCGGATTTTCGACAAGCATCTGGCGAAGGAATACAAACGCGTCAAGGTGCTGGCCATGTGGGTCACCGACACGCCGGCCGTGATGACCAACAAGATTGTCCGCACTCCCGACGACCTCAAGGGGCTCAAGCTTCGCACGCCCTCGCGTAACCAGGCAGCGATCATCAAGGGCTTCGGCGCGATCCCGGTGGGCATGCCGATGCCGCAGACCTATGGCGCGATCGAGAAAGGCGTCGTCGACGGCGCGATTGTCGGCATCTCCGTGGTGAACAGCTTCAAGCTTGCCGAGGTGGTCAAGAATTACATCGTCGATCTGCCGATGGGCTATTCGCCGCAAATGATAGCCATGAATCGCAAGGTCTATGATGGCTTGTCGGCCAAACAGCGGGCCGCGATCGACAAACACAGCGGCCTGGCGCTGAGCCTCAAGGGCGCCAAGCTGTATGAGCGGGCGCGCATGGGCGGTATCAAGACGGTGAACAAGCGCAAGGACACCAGGGTCACGACCCTGACGGCGGCTGAAAAAGCGGCCTGGAAGGCACGGCTTGAAACGATCGTCGCCAAGTGGATCAAGACCTTCGAGAAGAAGGGTCTGCCCTATCGTGAAATGCTCAACGATTATCTCGCCAAGGGATCGTGAGTTCGCGGCAAAACCGCATCGTCCGCGCCACTGAATTCGTCACCTCCGCGAGCGCTTTCCTCGCGGGGGTTGTGCTCATCATGCTGATGTTGCTCACGACGGCGGATGTGGCCGGGCGGTATTTCTTCAATTCGCCGATCAGCGGGGTCTTCGATCTCACCCATTTCGCGGTGTCGATGATGGTCTATCTGGGGTTGGCCTATTGCGGGTTTCGCGGCGCGCATGTGGTGATCGAGCTGCTGTACGACAAGCTGCCGGCGGCCGCGCGCGGGGTTCTGAACCGGGGGATAAATCTTGCGGGATGCGTGCTGTTCGCCCTGATCAGCTGGCAAACCGTGGTCCAGTCGATCGATGTTCGCGACATGGGTGAAGCGTCCCAGATGTTGGAGGTCCCGTTATTTCCCCTTTATTGCGTGGTGGCGTTCGGGTCCGGCCTCTTCGCTTGGGTCATGGGCCTCAGGGTCTTCGTCCCGGAACCGGAAGGCGGCGCGGTTAAGTGAGTTTAACTCTGGTTGGTGTCCTCGCGCTCGCGGGCCTGTTCCTGATGATTTTCCTTCGCATTCCGGTGGGAATCGCATTGGGGATTTCGGGCGCGCTTGGCTATCTGTCGCTCAGCGGCCTGGACCCCACGCTTGCGCTGCTCGGCAGCATTCCGTTCGATATTGGCTACAATTACGACCTCAGCATCATCGCGCTGTTCGTCCTGATGGGGAATCTCGCGCTGGTTTCGGGCATGAGCCGGGACCTCTACGACCTGGCGCGAAGCCTGGTCGGGCATTGGCCGGGCGGGCTTGCCTCGGCGACGGTGGTGGGCTGCGCGGGCTTCGCCGCGGTGTCGGGGTCGAGCCTGGCATCGGCGGTCACCATGGGGCGCGTGTCGCTGCCCGAGATGAAGCGCTATGGCTATCACCCGCGGCTGGCGACCGGCTGCGTCGCCGCCGGCGGCACGCTCGGCATCCTGATTCCGCCCTCCACCGGGTTCATCATTTACGCGTTGC
>JAZFSB010000263.1:0-3119 GCA_036445935.1 Alphaproteobacteria bacterium
GATCTGCAGCCCGACGGCGATCTGATGTTCGACCTGGGCTCGCTGTGGATGGCGGTAAAGTACGAGATCCCGTTCCTGGTCATCATGTATAACAACCGCGCCTATTATAACGATTGGGCGCATCAGATTTCGGTCGCCAAGAAGCGCGGCACCGACGTGGCCCGCGCCTATATCGGCATGGATCTGGAAGGTCCGGAACCCGATTTCGCTCATATTGCCAAAGGTTTGGACTGGTATGCCGAGGGCCCGATTGAAGACCCGAAGGATATCCAACCCGCCCTGCGCCGCGCCATCTAACAGGTCAAAAAGGGCAAGCCCGCCCTGGTCGACATCATCGTGTGGCGCCGGGGCGACGCGTCGTAAAGGTTGGGGATGAGCCTGCCGCGCCAACACCGCGAAGAAATCCAGCTCCTGGCGCGACGTTGGCAGGGGCTGAACAGGGAGGGCGCGCGGGGTGAGAAGATCAACCGGCTCGCGACCGGGTTGATCGTGCTCTGCGGCGCGCCGCTGATAATCTTTGCCGGTGATATTACCCGCGAAACTTCGTCCTGGATGGTGACCATCCCGACCGCCGCCTTCGTGTGGGGCGGCTGGTACAAGATGTACCGGGTCGGCAAGAACCGCCGCGCCTTAAGGGCGGATGCGGACGAGATCAACACCGCGCTTCAGGCGCTTTGTGGGGAAGAGGCCCATTTCGCCGAAGGCGCGCCCGGTATCACCATCGGCGAACAGACATTCGACCCGTTCAGCGACAGCGATTACGAATAAATTTGTCGTCCCGGCCTTATTCTCAAAAAACTTGTCATGCGCGGACTTGCCGCTTGTCCAGGCTGACGGTTTTGGGTGTAGGGGGTGAATGAAGAAGGTCGTTTGAAACTGGGTTTGCCGCCGTGCGTGCTTCGAGACGCCCACTATCGTGGGCTCCTCAGCATGAGGTCGTTTGTTTGTGCCATCCAACGTACTACCTCATCCTGAGGAGCGGCCCGTAGGGCCGCATCTCGAAGGACGCACGTTCGTTACGCCCGCTTGCGCTTGCGCCTTCGCGCACGGCCGTTGAGGTAAGGGGCGAGGTATTGACCGGTGTAGCTGTCCGGCGACGCCGCGACGTCTTCCGGGGTGCCGGTGGCGATGACGCGGCCGCCCTTGTCGCCACCGTCGGGGCCGAGATCGACGATCCAGTCGGCGGTCTTGATGACTTCCAGATTATGCTCGATGACGATCACCGTGTTGCCCTGTTCGACCAGCGCCTGCAGCACCGCAAGCAGCTTGCGCACATCCTCGAAATGCAGCCCGGTGGTGGGTTCGTCCAGGATATAGAGCGTCCGGCCAGTCGAACGCCGCGACAGTTCTTTGGAAAGCTTGACCCGCTGCGCCTCGCCGCCGGACAGCGTGGTGGCCTGCTGGCCGATATGGATATAGCCAAGCCCGACCTTTTGCAGCATGGACAGCTTGTCGCGGATCGACGGCACCGCCTTGAAGAAATCGACCCCTTCATCGACCGTCATGTCGAGCACGTCGGCGATCGATTTTTCGCGGAAATGGATTTCCAGCGTCTCGCGGTTGTAGCGCTTGCCCTTGCAGACGTCGCACCGGACGTAGATGTCGGGCAGGAAGTGCATCTCGATCTTGAGCACCCCATCGCCCTGGCAGGCTTCGCAGCGCCCGCCCTTGACGTTGAACGAGAAGCGCCCCGGTTTGTAGCCCCGCGCCTTCGATTCCGGCAGGCTGGAAAACCAGTCGCGGATCGGGGTGAAGGTGCCGGTGTAGGTCGCCGGGTTGGAACGTGGCGTGCGGCCAATCGGCGACTGGTCGATATCGACCACCTTGTCGAGGAATTCGAGCCCGCCGATGGCTTTATGTTCGCCGGCCGATGCCCGCGCGCCATGCAGCCGGCGCGCCACCGCGCGGTACAAAGTGTCGATCACCAGCGTCGACTTGCCGCTGCCAGAGACCCCGGTGATGCAGCTCAGCGTGCCGAGCGGGATGGTGACGTTGATATCGTGCAGGTTGTTGGCCGTGGCGCCCTTGACGGTCAGTCTCTGGCCTTTCTTGCCGGGACGGCGGGTGTCCGGAACCTCGATCCGGCGGCGGCCGGTCAGGTACTGCGCGGTCAGGCTTTCGCTGGCCTTCATGACCTCGGCGGGCGTGCCGTGGGCGACCACATGGCCGCCATGCACGCCGGCGCCGGGGCCGAGATCGACCAGGTAATCGGCGCTCAGGATGGCGTCCTCGTCATGTTCGACCACGATCACCGTGTTGCCGAGATCGCGCAGCCGGCGCAGCGTTTCCAGCAGGCGTGCATTGTCGCGCTGGTGCAGCCCGATCGAAGGCTCATCCAGCACGTAGAGCACGCCGGTCAGGCCGGAGCCGATCTGCGACGCCAGCCGGATGCGCTGGCTTTCACCGCCCGACAGCGTGCCCGCCGCGCGCGCTAGCGTGAGATATTCCAGCCCGACATCGACCAGGAAGCCGAGCCGTTCGTTGATTTCCTTGAGGATGCGGTCGGCGATTTCCTGCTGCTTTTCCGTCAAATGGTCGGGCAGGGTGAGGAACCAGTCGCGCGCCTCTACGATGGAATATTCGGTGACGTCGGAAATCGTCTTGCCGTCGATCTTGACCGCCAGCGCCTCGGGTTTGAGCCGCTGGCCTTGGCAGGTCTCGCAGGGCGCGGCGCTCTGGTAGCGGGCCAGCTCGTCGCGCACCCATGAGCTGTCGGTTTCGCGGAAGCGGCGCTCCATGTTGGGGATTACGCCCTCGAATGGACGTTCGACCGTGTAGCTGCGGCCATCGTCGCTATAGACCATCTTCACGTCGGTCTTGTCGGTGCCCCACAGGATCGCGTCGCGGGCCTTTTCGGGCAGGTCCTCGAACGGCTCATTGACCGAGATCTTGAAATGGCGCGCCAGCGAATCCAGCGTCTGGGCGTAATAGGGCGAGCTTGATCCCGACCACGGCGCGATGGCGCCCTTTTTCAGCGTCTTTGTCGGGTCGGGCAGCACCAGGTCGGTGTCGAAGACCATCGATGTGCCGAGCCCGTCGCAGGTCGGGCAAGCGCCGAACGGGTTGTTGAACGAAAACAGCCTTGGCTCGATCTCATCGATGGTGAAGCCCGAGACCGG
>JAZFSB010000264.1:0-2052 GCA_036445935.1 Alphaproteobacteria bacterium
GCGTCTGGCCAGCATGGTGTTTGAAGATGTTGCTGGACAACCTATCGAAGCTGTCACGTCTGTGTGGGAAGCTGTGCAACAGGCCATCGATCTCGCGCTGGTGGCGTTGGCCGGAGAACAGGCAGGAGGCGCGCAGCGAGTGCTCGATTTCACGGTTGAGTATGCCAAGACGCGCATCCAGTTCGGCCGTCCGCTGGCCGAATTCCAAGGCCTGCAATGGAAGTTCGCTGACATGCAGGTCAAGATCGATGCGGGACGGTTGTTGTTGTATCGGGCGGCGAGCAACGCGGACCGTGGCTTGCCGACCGCGCAGGAAACCTCCATCGCCAAATATTTCTGCAACCAGGCCGGCTTCGATATCTGCAATGAGGCGATGCAGGTCATGGGAGGCACAGGTTATTCCAAGGACTCGCTTGTCGAATACTGCTTTCGGAAAACTCGAGGTTGGCAGATCGCCGGCGGTTCGAGCGAAATGATGCGCAACCGCATCGCCGAAGGTGTTTTCGGGCGCCGCTTCTCGCAACGGCCCTCGAAATAGGGACCGCACCCGGGGGAAAGGCGAAACCAGATGAACGCAGGTAACTTGGCCCGGGCCTTGTTTGCGCCCGAGAGTGTCGCCCTGGTTGGCGCCTCGGCCGATGCCGCGAAGCCCGGTGGGCGACCGCTGCGCTATTTGCAGCGCCATGGTTTCAAGGGGCGGATCTTTCCCATCAACCCGCGGGTTGATCGGATCGGCGATCTGACCTGCCATGCCAACCTGAGGTCCGTGCCGGAGCCCATAGATCACGCCTTCATCATGCTTTCGGGCGACGCGGTCATGACCGCGCTTCACGATTGCGCCGAGGCGGGTGTGGCGTGCGCCACCATCCTGGCCGGCGGCTTCGCGGAAGCCGGCGGCGCCGGTCCTGGCCGGCAGGCCGAGTTGCTGCGGATCGCCGCCGAGGGCGGCGTGCGGCTGTTGGGCCCCAACAGCATCGGCATGATCAACCCGGCCGCCGGCGCCACCTTGAGCGCGAACGCCATGCTCGACCTGCCGGAACTTTCCGCCGGCCGGACCGCCGTCGTCTCGCAAAGCGGCAGCATGGTCGGCGCGCTCCTGTCTCATGGCGAGGCGCGTCATGTCGGCTTTTCGAAGTTGGTCTCGGTCGGCAATGAAGCCGATTTGTCGGTCGGTGAGGTCGGCGATCTGCTGCTCGATGACGACGCCACCGACGTCATTCTGCTGTTCCTCGAAACCATTCGGAAGCGCGAAATGTTCGCGGCCTTCGCGCGTCGCGCCCATCAAGTGGGCAAGCCGGTGATCGCCTACAAGTTGGGGCGTTCCAGCGTGGGCCAGGAATTGGCGCGTTCTCACACCGGCGCGATCGCCGGTACCGATGAGGCCGTTGCGGCATTTCTGGCCCACAACGGGATCGCCCGGGTCGACACTATTGACGGCTTGATCGAGGCGCCGCGTCTATTCTCCGATCGCGCGCCCGGACACGGCAACCGCGTCGCCGTGGTCTCAACGACCGGCGGCGGCGGCGCCATGGTGGTCGATAATCTTGGCTTGCGCGGCATCGACGTGGTGCGGGTTCCGGCCCCGGTTCGCAAGCAACTTGCCAACCATGGTATCGGCACCGACGACGCCCGCATGATCGATTTGACCATGGCCGGGGCGCGGCCCGAGATCGTGCGCGAGACCATCACTGGATTGATGGCGGCCGAGCAAACCGATGCGGTGATCATGGTGGTTGGTTCCTCCGCGAAATTCCATCCGGAACTGGCGGTGGAGCCGCTGTTTCATTGGCGCGGCGCGGCCAAGCCCTTCGCCGTATTTCTGGCGCCGGACGCGGACGCATCGCTGGCGCGGCTGGCCAAGGCGGGCATCGCCGTCTTTCGCACGCCGGAAGCCTGCGCCGACGCCATGCATGCGGCCTTGGCCTGGCGTGCGCCGGGCCAAGCTTCGAAAATTAGCGACGCCGTTGCGCCGGATCGCCCACGCTTGGCAGCGGGGCACGCGTTGAATGAACGCGACGCTTTGGCGCTGTTCGCCGCTCTCGGCATCGAGAC
>JAZFSB010000265.1:0-2405 GCA_036445935.1 Alphaproteobacteria bacterium
CCGGCCTGGGCCGGCGCTGACGATCAGAAGCGAATTATGACTCCGGCGGAAGCCGTGCGCGCCGGCGCCGATTATCTGGTGATCGGTCGGCCGATCACGCGGGCCGACGATCCGGCGGATGCCGCCAGGCGCATCGCGGCTGAAATCGCCGCTGGCTGAGACTGGAATCATGACGGTAGAGGCCAAAATCTGCGGTCTGAATACACCGGAATCGGTGACGGCTGCGGTCGAAGGCGGCGCGGCCTATGTCGGCTTTGTGTTCTATCCGCCATCTCCGCGCGCGGTCGATGCCGACCAGGCGGCGGCGCTGGCGCGGCTGGTGCCGGAGGGCGTCGCCCGCGTCGGGCTGTTCGTCGACATGGGGGATGCGGCGATGGAAGCGATCCTCGGCCCCGTGCCGCTTGACCTGTTGCAGCTTCATGGCGCCGAGACGCCCGAGCGCGTGGCCGCGATCCGCCAGCGCACCGGCATCCCGGTGATGAAGGCGGTGCGCATCGCAGGCGCGGGCGATGTGGCGGAAGCCGCGCGCTTCGCGAGCGCTTGCGACCGCATCCTGTTCGACGCCAAGCCGCCCGCCGACATGAAGGGCGCGCTGCCCGGCGGCAACGCGCTGGCCTTCGATTGGCGGCTGATCGCGGGGCAGGCCTGGTCCGTGCCGTGGATGCTGTCGGGTGGGCTGGATGCCGGGAACGTGGCCGAGGCGGTGCGCGTTTCGGGCGCCCGCGCGGTCGATGTGTCGTCCGGCGTGGAAACCCGGCCGGGGGTCAAGGACGTCGCCAGAATTGGCGCTTTTCTCGACGCTGTTCGGACGCTCTGATAAACTGCGACGCCTATGACAGAGACTTCACAGGACAAGCCCAACAGCTTTCGCGCGCTGCCCGATGCGCGCGGCCATTTCGGCATCTATGGCGGACGCTTCGTCGCCGAAACGCTGATGCCGTTGGTGCTGGACGTTGAGCGCGCCTACGACGCGGCGCGCGCCGATCCCGAATTCCAGCGCGAACTCGACGACTATCTGGAACATTATGTCGGCCGTCCGAGCCCGCTTTACCACGCCAGCCGGTTGAGCGCGCATCTCGGCGGCGCGAAAATCTATTTCAAGCGCGATGAGCTGAACCATACCGGCGCGCACAAGATCAACAACACGATGGGCCAGATCCTGCTGGCCCGGCGGATGGGCAAGACCCGCATCATCGCCGAGACCGGCGCCGGTCAGCATGGGGTGGCGACCGCCACCGTGTGTGCGCTGTTCGGCCTGCCCTGCGTGGTCTATATGGGCCAGGTCGACATTGAGCGCCAGGCGCCCAACGTGTTCCGCATGAAGCTGCTGGGCGCGGAAGTCGTCCCGGTCACGTCCGGCTCGGCGACGCTCAAGGATGCCATGAACGAGGCGTTGCGTGACTGGGTCACCAATGTGGACGACACGTTCTACATCATCGGCACGGCCGCCGGCCCGCATCCCTACCCGGAGATGGTGCGCGAATTCCAGTCGGTGATCGGGCGCGAAGTGCGCGTGCAGATCATGGCGCGAGAGGGAAGGCTGCCCGACACGCTGGTCGCCTGCATCGGCGGGGGCTCGAACGCGATAGGGCTGTTCCACGAATTCCTTGATGAGCCCAATGTCGATATTCACGCAGTCGAGGCCGCCGGCAAGGGGATCGAAACCGGTGAGCACGCCGCCTCGCTGGCCGCGGGCGCGCCGGGTGTGCTGCACGGCAACCGGACCTACCTGCTGCAGGACGATGATGGCCAGATCACGGAAGCGCACTCGATTTCGGCCGGGCTCGACTATCCCGGTATCGGCCCCGAGCACGCCTGGCTGCGCGATACCGGTCGGGTGAATTACGTATCGGCCACCGATGCCGAAGCGCTGGAAGCGTTCCAACTCTGCTGCCGTCAGGAAGGCATAATCCCGGCGTTGGAACCGGCCCACGCGCTGGCGCATGTCATCCGCATCGCGCCGGAACTGCCCAGCGACCATCTGCTGGTGATGAATATGTGCGGGCGCGGCGACAAGGATGTGTTTACCGTCGCCGACGCGCTGGGGGTGTCGCTGTGAGCCGACGCGCCGGGCGTATCCGCGCGCGTTTTGCCGCCCTTGCCGCCGAAGGGCGCGCGGGGCTGGTGACGTTCATTACCGCCGGCGATCCCGATGCGGAAACTTCCGCGGCGATCCTCAAGGGGCTGCCGGCGGCGGGCGCCGACGTGATTGAGCTCGGCATCGCCTTCACCGATCCCATGGCTGACGGGCCGGCGATCCAGCTTGCGTCCCAGCGCGCGCTGGCGGGGGGACAGAATGTGCGCCGCACGCTTGCGATGGTGCGTGATTTCCGTGGCAATGACGACGACACGCCGATCATACTGATGGGCTATTACAATCCCATCTACATCTATGGCGTCGATGC
>JAZFSB010000266.1:0-3889 GCA_036445935.1 Alphaproteobacteria bacterium
CTGGTGCTCAACGCCAATGGTGATCCGGCGCGCTTCGCCGAATTCGGCGTGCCGGTGGCCGCCGATGTGATCTCGGGCTTCGCCGGGCCGCTGGCCGGCGTGCTGACCGGGCTCGATTGGGCGCGTGAAAATGCACCCGATTGCGATTGGGTGGCGAGCTTCGCCTGCGATGCGCCGTTCGCGCCCGCCAATCTGGTCGCCCGGCTGCTGGCGGCGGTTGAGTCCGGTTCCGCCGATCTGGCCTGCGCGTCATCGGGCGGGCGCGCCCACCCGGTCTTTGGGCTGTGGCCGGTGCGGCTTGCCGACGATCTGCGCCGGGCGGTGGTCGATGAAGGCGTACGCAAGGTCGATGTCTGGACCGCGCGCCACCGTCTGGTCCACGCCGAGTGGCCGTGCGATCCATTCGATCCGTTTTTCAACCTCAACCGGCCGGACGATTTTGCCCGGGCCGAGACCATGCTGGCCGGGGCTGTGGCGCGACATGCCGGCTAGGCGCGGCGAAAAAGAGCCCCGGCTGCGCCTGCTGATCGGCGCGGCGGTCGCCCTTGGCCCGGGGAAGGCGCGGTTGCTCGATGCCATCGCCGAAGGCGGTTCGATCTCGGCGGCGGCGCGCGCGATGTCCATGTCCTACCGCCGCGCCTGGACCCTGGTCGAAGCCATGAACCGCGATTTCCGCGCCCCCCTGGTCGCCACCAACGCGGGCGGCGCGGGCGGCGGCGGCGCCCATGTGACCGAAGCCGGCCATGAAGCGCTCAGGCGCTACCGCGCCATGGAAAGCAAGGCGGCCCGCGCGGTCGCCGACGAAATCGACGCCTTCGCCGAATTGCTGGCCCGCGTGCCGGAGGACGAGGAATAAGGCTGGCGCGCTACTCCGCCGCCGCCGCTGCAGTCACGGGTTCCACTCTTGCCGCGCAGAACTTGAATTCGGGGATTTTGCCGAACGGGTCTAGCTGCGGGTTGGTCAGGAAGTTGGCGGGCGCTTCGGCGTAGCAGAACGGCACGAACACCACGCCGGACGGCACCGCGCGATCAGCGCGCGCCTTGAGCTCGATGGCGCCGCGCCGGGTCGCGATGCGGACCGGATCGCCGGCCTTGACGCCGAGCCGCTTCAGGTCGGTCGCGCTGAAACAGGCGACGGCCTCGGGCTCCAGCCTGTCGAGCACGCTGGCGCGCCGTGTCATGGCGCCGGTGTGCCAGTGCTCAAGCTGGCGCCCGGTGGTCAGGATCATCGGGAACTCGTCGTCCGGCAGTTCCTTGGGCGGGATAATGTCCGCCGGTACCATGCGCCCGCGCCCGTTGCCGGTCGGGAAACCTTCACCGAATACGATGTCGTTGCCCGGCACGTCCGGCCCGTCGCACGGGTAGGTCACGGCGTCTTCCCGCGCGACCCGGTCCCAGGTGATGTTGGCCAGGGACGGCATAAGCTGGGCCATCTCGGTGAACACTTCGCTGGGATGGGTATACTTCCAGTCGAGCCCAAGGCCCTGCGCGATCTGCTGGATGATCTGCCAGTCCTGGCGGGCTTCGCCCGGGGGGGCAAGCGCGGGGCGGCCGATCTGCACCTGACGGTTGGTGTTGGTCACGGTGCCGTCCTTTTCGGGCCAGGCAGAGGCCGGCAGGATGACATCGGCGTGGAACGCGGTCTCGGTCAGGAAGATGTCCTGCACCACCAGATGCTCGAGCTTGGCCAGGGCGGCGCGCGCGTGGGTCGCGTCGGGGTCCGACATGGCGGGGTTTTCACCCATCACGTACATGCCGCGGATCTGCCCGTCATGGATCGCCCCCATGATTTCCACCACCGTCAGCCCGCGATTGGGGTCGAGCGTGGTGCCCCAGGCGTCCTCGAACCGGGCGCGGATGGCGTCGTCATCGACGAACTGGTAGTCCGGGAAG
The DNA here is from genome assembly GCA_036445935.1 of Alphaproteobacteria bacterium. Lineage (GTDB taxonomy): Bacteria > Pseudomonadota > Alphaproteobacteria > MPNO01 > UBA2964 > JAZFSB01. The sequence continues at coordinate 1,894 of JAZFSB010000266.1, forward strand.
AACATCGGGATGAGGCCGGCATCCGACGCGCCCTGCACGTTGTTCTGGCCGCGCAGCGGGTGCAGCCCGGTGCCGGGCCGGCCGACCTGGCCGGTCATCAGCGCCAGGCTGATCAGGCAGCGCGCATTGTCGGTGCCATGCGTGTGTTGCGATATGCCCATGCCCCAGAAAATGATCGCGGCGCGCGCGGTGGCATATTTACGCGCGACGTTACGCAGCGTGTTCGCGTCGATGCCGCAAATCTCGGCCATCTTTTCCGGCGCGAAATCCGCCAGATGTTCGCGAAGCTGCTCGAAGCCCTCCGTATGGGCCTGGATGTATTGCTGGTCGTATAGATCTTCCTCGACGATGACATGCATCAGCGCGTTCAGCATGGCGACGTCGGCGCCGTTCTTGAATTGCAGCATGTGGTCGGCGTGGCGCTTCAGCGCCTGGCCGCGCGGGTCCATGACGATCAGCGTCTTGCCGTCCTTGACCGCCTGCTTGAAGAAGGTGGCGGCGACCGGGTGGTTCTCGGTCGGGTTGCAGCCGATCACGATGATCAAGTCGGCATCACGCGCCGCCGTGAACGGCGCTGTCACCGCGCCCGAGCCGATGCCTTCCATCAGGGCGGCCACCGACGAGGCGTGGCAGAGCCGCGTGCAGTGATCGACATTGTTGGTGCCGAAGCCCGCGCGCACCAGCTTCTGGAACAGGTAGGCTTCCTCGTTCGACCCCTTGGCCGAGCCGAAGCCTGCCAGCGCGTCGCCGCCATGCACATCGCGGATGGTTTTCAGCCCGCCGGCGGCGGCTTCCAGCGCCTCGTCCCAGCTTGCTTCCCGAAAATGGGTGAACGGGTTGGCCGGATCGACATCGCCCTCGGCGTCCTTGGGCACGCCCTCCTTGCGGATCAGCGGCTTGGTCAGCCGGTGGGGATGGTGGATATAGTCGAACCCGAAGCGTCCCTTGACGCACAGCCGCTGTTCGTTGGCCGGTCCGTTGCGCCCGGTGACGGACAGCAGCCTGTCGTCCTTGATGTGATAGGTGAGCTGGCAGCCGACCCCGCAATAGGGGCAGACGGAATCGACCGAGCGGTCGGGCTGGATGCGGCCCGGTGCGTCTTGCGCCACCACGGATTTCGGCAGCAGCGCCCCGGTCGGGCAGGCCTGGACGCATTCGCCGCAGGCGACGCAGCTGCTGGCGCCCATCGGGTCGTCGAAATCGAACACGATCTTCGATCCGGCGCCACGCCCGGCCATGCCGATCACGTCGTTGACCTGGACCTCGCGGCAGGCGCGGACGCACAGCGTACAGTTGATGCAGGCGTCCAGATTGACTGCCATCGCCGGGTGGCTCGGATCGGGCGTTTGCGTCTGTTTAGCGGGGAAGCGGCTGCTCCCGACCCCGACCTTGTCGGCCCAGCGCCACAGTTTCGAGTCCGCGTCATGGTGGGTCTCGCGCGCCGGCTGGTCAGCCAGCAGCAGCTCAAACACCATGCGGCGCGCGGCTTTGGCGCGTTCGCTCGCGGTGGTGACGTTCATTCCCGCCGTGGGCTGGCGGATGCAGCTTGCCGCGAGGGTGCGTTCGCCCTCGATCTCGACCATACAGGCGCGGCAATTGCCGTCCGCGCGAAAGCCGGGTTCGGGCGCATGGCACAGATGCGGAATTTCGGTGCCCAGCCGGGTCGCGACCTGCCAGATGGTTTCGTTCGGCGCCGCCGAGACCGGCTTGCCATCCAGGGTGAAATCTATGCTATTTGCCATGCGATGGAAATTAGGGTTCCCGGTCCGGAGCGTCAATCGGCTACAGGTTGACGAATGTGTTATTGGCGGCGGCCGGCCAAAAGCCCAATCTCTTTATATACGGAAGAGGAGACACATCATGATCCGTAGACTGATTGCCGCCCTTCTCCTGGCTGCCGGGCTGCTGGGACTGCCCGTCGGTCCGGCATTGGCTGACAGCGAATATAATGTGACCCGTATCGGTGGGATCGCCATTGAGGGCGCCGACCCGGTGG
>JAZFSB010000267.1:0-12543 GCA_036445935.1 Alphaproteobacteria bacterium
CCATCATGGTGGCCGCGACCTGGGCATGGATGTCGCCGCGCACCAGATAGGGCTGGCGGCTGTTGCCGAGGATAACGCGTTCCAGATCGGCGTTCGGTTCGCCGGCGCGATGGAATTTGAGCGGCGGCAGCAACAACCCCTCCTGATACATCTCGGTAGAGTTGGCGGACGTGCTGCCCGGGTTGGTGCCGCCGATGTCGGCCTTGTGCGCGATCGAGCCGCTGAAGCCGATCAGCTTGCCGTCGGCGAAGATCGGCGCGACGAACCCCATGTCCGAAACGTGCGGCACACCGGCTTCATAAGGATGGTTGGACACGAACACGTCGCCGTCCCGGATGTCGTCGGCATCGTAGAGTTCCAGAATGCGCCCGACGAATTTACGGTAGACCGGGGCATGGAAGAACATCGGCGGCGGCACGATCAGCCGCCCTGAGCGATCGACGATGACGCAGCTGAAATCGCGCGATTCCCGGATGATGGTCGAATAGCCCGACCGGTAGAAGTGATAGTGCATCTCGTCAACCAGGCTCGCGACCTTGTTGCGCAGAACCTGGATGGTGACCGGATCGACGGCGGCGGATGAACCCTTGGCCATAATTCTATCCCTGCCACGAAAGAACGAGATTGCCGAACCCGTCGACCCGCACGCGCCAGCCATCCGGCACCACCGTGGTGGCGTCGAACTGCTCGATAATGGCGGGACCTTCTAGCCCGGTTCCAGGCGCCAGGCGGTCGCGTTCGTAAAGTGTTGTCTCGGTGGCCGTATCGGCCTGAAACCAAACCTCTCGGGTGCCTTTGATGGCGTCCCCGGGCACCGCGCGCGCGCGCGCGTCGGCGGCTTCGACCGGTTCGTATTTCGGCACCGCGACCCGCACCCGCAGACGGTAGCTTACCACCTCGACCGGCCGGTCGGCCGCGGCGTGGCCGTGGATCTGGGCGTGGCGCTCGTCGAACCGTGCACGCGCAACAGCCATGTCGTCGACTGTGAGCCCGTCTTCGCCCAGCCCGTCCAGCGATACCCGCAATTCGTAGCCCTGGCCGGTATAGCGCACGTCAAGCTCGCGCTCGTAGCGCGCGGTCGCGGGATCGAGTCCCTCTTCGCGCAGTTCGCCGGCGGCGCGGCCTTCGAGCTCGCGAAATATGGCCTCGGCATGGTCCGGCGTCACCTGGTCAAGCGGGCGCAGTTCGGAGCGGATGTAGTCATGAACCACATCGGTGCAGAGCAGCCCCAGCGCGGAGAACGCGCCCGGCTGAGGCGGCACCAGGATACGCTTGATGCCAAGCTCGGCGGCTACCGCGGCGGCATGCACCGCCCCCGCGCCGCCGAACGGCAGCAGGGCGAAATCCTGCGGATCGACGCCACGCTTGGCGCCGAACACCTTGACCTCGTCGGCCATGCGCAGATCGACGATGCGGCGGATGCCGGCGGCGGCCTCGCGCGCCGTCATGCCGAGCGGCTTGCCGATCTTTTCCTCCAGCGCGCGGATCGAGGCGTCGGGATCGAGTTGCTGCGCGCCGCCGAGGAAATAGCCGGGGTTGAGGTAGCCGAGCGCGATATCGGCGTCGGTCACCGCCGGGTCCTCACCACCGCTGCCGTAACAGGCGGGGCCGGGATCGGCGCCCGCGCTCTGCGGCCCGACGCAGAGGAATCCGCCGCGGTCGATCCAGGCCAGCGAGCCGCCGCCGGCCGAGATCGTGGTCATGTCGAGCGCGGGAACGCCAAGCGGGCGGCGGGCGACCGTCACCTCGGTGACTTCCAGCGGCGTACCGCCCTCGATAAAGGCGATGTCGCACGACGTCCCGCCCATATCGAGCGTGACGATGCCGGTCTGGGCATCCTCGCCCGCCAGATAGGCGCTCGCTCGGGCGCCGCCGGCGGGTCCGGAAAACAGGGTGTAGACCGTCTTGCCGCCCTGTACGGCGGCGGCGAAAGGCATCACGCCGCCGTTCGACTGCATCAGGAACCGCTGCTGGGTGGTGACCCCGCCATCGTCGAGCCCCTTGTTGAGATCGGCGATGTAATGCACCAGCACCGGCTGCAGATAGGCGTTGAGCAGCGTGGTTGACAGGCGTGGCCATTCGCGGATGCGGGGCAGCACTTCCGATGACAACGAAATGTCGGCGTCCGGGAATTCATCCAGGATGACGCGCCGGGTTGCTTCCTCATGCGCGGCGTTGGCGTAGGAGAACAGGTAGCAGACGGCGAAGGATGCCGCGCCGGCCGCCGCAAGCGAGCGCGCGGCCGCAAGCACCACCGTCTCGTCGAGCGGGGTTATCTCGTTGCCTTCCCAATCGACACGGCCCGGAATTTCCCGCGTCATGCTCTGCGGCGCCAGCGGATCGGGCTTGTCATAGAAATAATCGAACGGATTGCCGTCGCGCGCCTGGCTCTGCACTTCCTGCACCGCACGGTAGCCTGCGGTGATCAGCAACCCCACCTTGGCGCCGCGCATTTCCAGCAGCGCGTTGGTGGTGATCGTGGTGCCGTGGCTGAAGAAGCTGATGGCGTCGGGAGGCGTACCCTTGGCGACGAAATTACTGACCCCCTCGAGCACGCCGAGCGCCGGATTGCCGGGTGTGCTGGAGACCTTTTCGACGGTGATCGCGCCCGTATCGACATCGAGAAGCACGAGATCTGTATGGGTGCCGCCGACATCGACACCAAGACGATACTGAGACACCTGCCGTTGACCTCGCCGCTGGGAATAACTGAAAGAACGGCGGTCGTTTTAGCCCGTACCGGTCCGGCTGTCATCCCGCCAGAAGTCTTTCAGGGCAAGCCGGCGCCCGCAAACAAACAGGCGGCGGCCCACCGGACCGCCGCCGCCAACCCCGGACTGGTTCGGTTCAGGCCGCCGTGCGCTTGCGCCGCAGATAGGCGGCTGTCAGGTGTTCAGCGCAAAACGGGCGGCCGGGCTGGGCCGTCTTGCCGCAAATATTGAGCCCCTGGCGACCAGGTTCGTCGGTCTGCCAGCGGCACATCCAGGGCTTGATATCAGGGCCAAGATCGACCAAAGGCTCCTCGTGCACCACGGGCACCGGTTCGGGCGCGGGCGCGGGGACCGTGGCGCCGCGCTGCAGATTGAGGCGATGGGCCTTGCCGATAACGGCATTGCGGGTCACCCCGCCCAGTTTCTGGGCAATCTGGCGGGCGGAAAGGCCTTCCGCCCACAGGCGGGTTAGCGCTTCAACGCGGTCCGGTGTCCACTGCATGGCACTATGCTCCCCTACATATCGCGTTCCGAGTGTTCAAAAACACTATATATGGCCATATACCGATGCAACCAGTTTTTTCATCACACTGCACTCTCCTGTGGAAAAGTGTCCAAACTGCGTCCTAAGCGTGTAATTTCAATGTCTTAGCTACCTTCTGCCTGGCGATTGAGCGGCACAATACAGGCTGGATCGTCATTGCGAACCGCGTTCAGGCGCGTGGAAACCCTGTAAAAAGCCATCGGCTCGGCCGGAAACGGGCGCAAGAGCGCTTCTGCATCGTTGGCCGGACAATGTGTGTCGAGCCACGACGCATACGCCTCGACCGGCAATATCACCGGCATACGATGATGTATGGGCTGAAGCTTCTGGTTGGCATCGGTGGTGATGATGGTGACTGTTTCGACGGCCTCCCCGGGTGCGATGGCGCCATCGGCTTCTTCGGGCGCGGTCCAGCTTTCCCACAGCCCGGCGAATGCGAAACCGCCGCCGCCCTTCATGCCGATACGGAAGGGCTGCTTGCGTCCTTCTTCTGTGCGCCATTCATAGAATCCATCGGCAGGCACCAGGCAGCGCCTATGCGCGAAGGCATCGCGAAAAGCCGGCTTGGCTGCCACCGTTTCAGCGCGTGCGTTGATCATGCGCGCCGCCATCGACGCGTCCCGGGCCCAGTGCGGGATCAGCCCCCAGCGCAGCAGCGCGAGCTCACGTCGCCCCTCCTCCGCCACCCGGACGACAGCGACCATCTGGGTCGGCGCAATATTATAGCGCGGCTCGAGATTGGGCAGGTTCTCGTAGTCGAACAGCGCCCGCATCGCTTCCGGCGCCGTGGTCAGGGAAAAGCGTCCACACATATTTCGCGCTTTTTGCTATCGCATATAACCGCCGGATAAAGCGATCCTATGCGTTTTTCGTTGCTCGGGCGTTTGGCTAGCGCGTATTCCGCTCAGGCGAAATCGCACCGGCCCGCTCCCCCTCCCGGCCACCCATAGGATACTGGCGTTGGGTGGCCGGGAGGGGGAGCGGGCCGGGGCCGGAAGATCGGAAAACGCTCTAGCGCGTTTCACGCGGATAGCTCCACCACACCGCAGATTTTCAACGCGGTCAACGCGATCACCTTGGCGGTTATCAATATGTCTTCAATCGCGATCGGCCGTGTTGTCCCCGCGAGACCGGCTCCCATGGCGGCCTGCGTCGGCGGCCCATAGCCGATGGCCGGTATTCCGGCCTCATTGAACGCGTTCGCGTCGCGCCACATGCTAATCATCCGTGGCGGCGCCAAATCAAGCGCCACGCCGGCAACGGCCTGGTGCGTTTCCTTCAGCGCGTCCAGAAGCTCCTCGGCGTTTTCGGCAATATAGCCCCTGCGGAAGTCGTAACCCGCGACGTCGCAATCAAGTTCCAGCGGTTCCACCTGACGTCGAACACTGTCCAGGATTTCGGCCGGCTTCGCGCTGGGAGCAAGCCGGATATCGAAAAATATATGGCAGTAATCCTGTGTCTCGGTCCATGCCGGACCGGAACCCCGCACTTCATAAACCTGTGCCTTGGGCAGAAAGGCGCCGCCCCAGAATTCCTCGCGTCCCTCGGTCTCATAGCGGCGCGCCCAATCTTCGAGCGCCAATATCACGTGTGCGGCGCGTTCGAATGGGTTGGGGTTTGCCGCCATGCCCTTTCCCCGGTCGAGGCCGGGCGTATAGAGAATATGGCCCGGAACCGATATCCGAAGCCGCAAATAGCCGGCCTGCGCCACGGTCGCCGTGAAATCGGAAACTTCGGCGACCAGCGCATAATCCGCGATTACGCCGTGTTCAACCAGCCATCGGGCGCCGTGGCCTTCCCTGATCTGACTGGTCGCGGGCCCTATCCCGGACCAATTTTCCAGCTCGGCGGAGTCGTCGGTCGGCGCGGAGGTTTCCTGGGCGACCGCGGTGACGAGCAAATCTTCCTTGAGTCTGATCCCGGCATCTACAATTGCGCGCGCGGCAAACAGCAGGGCGACGAGTTGCGCCTTGTCGTTGGCGAGCCCGCGCCCGTAAAGCAGCCCATCTTCGACCCAGGCGCCACGAATGCGCCGTTCTTCCTCTTCGCCGCCACCAGGCACACCGCCCTGCGTATCCATATGGGCATTGAGTATGAGCGACCGCCCACCACCAGCACGATCACCCGTCCCGCTGATCGTGCCGATGATATTGACACTGTCGTCGGACAGACGTTGCCGCCGGACCGGAATGTCCGCGTCGCGAAGCCACGCCGCAACAGCGTCGCCTACCTTTTGCTCATGTCCGGGGTAATCCGGCGTGTTCCCAAGCGTCAGGCACAGATCGATGATTTCCTGACGGGAATTCCCTATCCGTTCAAGAACGCTGGTTTTCGCCTGCTCAGATAAAGCGCTCAAACAATCGACCTTTCATTAGACCGCGACGCGGTCGCCGCGCGGATCCATTGTCACATTTGTATTTTCAAGCCGCTACATCCGCGTTTTGTTCGCCGGGTCGATATCAATTAGACTCCCAACTCTCTCGCGTCCGGAGAAATGGGGGCGATGTCTGAACAGCGGGCTGGCATGGACGCGGTGAACGGGCAAATTCTGGGGATGGTGGGGATCGATTTTTCGATCTTCACCGGGCTTGCCGTTGCCGCCCTGGTGACCGCCTTCATCACGGCGGTGTCGGGCACGGCGGGGGGGTTGATCCTGCTCGCCATCATGGCGTTCGTCTTTCCCCCAATTCTTCTGATCCCGCTGCACACAATCGTTCAGCTTGGCATAGGTGCGGGCATGGTGGTCTCGCGCTGGCGCTACCTGATGCGCGACACCGTGCTGCCGTTTACGGTGGGCTCGATAATCGGAGCGGCAACCGGTGGGCAGTTCTTTGTCAACTTGCCGCAAAGCACCCTGCAGATAGTCCTGGGCGTCAGTATCCTCGTACTGACCTGGGTCCCGCGGATTGCCCGGTTCGGCCCGGAGCGCGGCCGGTTCGTGTTCGTCGGATTCCTGACCACCTTTCTGGGCGTATTCATCAGTGCCACGGGAACGTTGTTGGCCACATTCACCGCCGCCGTCGCCCCGGACCGACGCAACCACATTGCGACAGTCGTTGCTCTGATGTGCATCGTTCACATCGCCAAACTTGTCGCCTTTGGCGTTCTTGGCGTCGGATTCGGTGGCTATGCGCCCTTGATGGCGGTGATGATCGCGACGTCGGTCGTCGGGACGTGGCTCGGCAAGATCTCGCTGGACCGGATTCCGGAACGGCTGTTCAGGATCGCCTTCCAGATTATCCTGACGTTGCTCGCGCTTCGTCTGATCTGGATCGCTTCGGTCACGCCCTAAATAGAGCCTGACGTTTCGCCGCCTGCACGGTGGATTCCAGACGGTTGAGAAATTCCGAGCGGTCGGCTTTGCTGAACGGTTTCGGTCCGCCGGTAATCTGGCCGCTTTCGCGCAAGTCCCGCATCAGTTCCCGGTTGGCCAGCGCCATGCCGATGCCGTTTTCGGTAAAGGACTCTCCGTTCGGCTTCAGCGCCAGGGCGCCCTGTTCCAGACAGCGCGCGGCCAGCGGGATGTCGGTGGTCACGCAGATGTCGGATTTTTGAATCTGCTCGGCGATCCAATCGTCAGCGGCATCCGGCCCTTGGGCGACGATGACCAGCTCGACCAGGGGATTGGCGCTGGGACGGATGCCGCCATCGCTGACCAGATAGGTTTTCAGCCCGTGCCGGGTAGCGACGCGGAACGTTTCCTCCTTGACCGGACAGGCGTCCGCGTCGATGTAAATCGCCACCATGAAGTTCTGGTCCATTCAACGCCGGGCGGTCTGTTCCCAGCCTGTTGAGTTGGGTATCATCCGGGCAATGATAGGGAAAGAAAACAAATGACACAGCTCAGCGGTGCCGCTGACTCTAACGCCATTGTTTCGCCCGACGACCTGGTTGCGCGGGCACACGCGCTTGTTCCGAATTTGCGGCAGCGCCAGGAAGAAACCGAGACCGACGTCAGAATTCCACAGGCCAGCATCAAGGAGATGCTGGATGCCGGGCTCTATCGCATGCAACAGCCCAAGCATTATGGCGGGTTGGAATATGGGCTCGACACCTTCGTGCGGGTCGCCAGCGAAATTGCCGCCGGGTGCGGCTCAACCGGCTGGGTGTTTTCGACCGGCGCGCAGCACCAATGGCAAATCGGCATGTTCGCATCCGCCGCCCAGGACGAGGTATGGCTGGAGACGCCGCGCGCGCTTTCGGCGTCGTCCTACGCGCCGACCGGCGTCGCCATCCCCGAGGCGGACGGCTTCAGGCTGACCGGCCAATGGTCGTTTTGCAGCGGTGTCGATATCTGCCAATGGATGATCCTGGGCGTCCGGATCGCCAAGGCCGCGGATGCCAAGCCCGACGGGTTCGGCTTCGTGCTGGTCCCGGCCGCCGACTACGAAATTGTTCCGAATTGGGATGTGCTGGGGCTGCGCGGCACCGGCAGCAATGACATTAAAATCGACCAGCTGTTCTTGCCCGCTCACCGGATGCTGACGCGCGAAGAAGCTTTGTCGGGAAACCCGCCCGGCGCCGCGATCAATGGCGGCGACCTTTACAAGATTCCATTCTTCGCGGCCATATCGATCTGCCTGTGTGCCGCCATTCTGGGCATGGCCCAGGGCGCGCTGGATAACTATCTCGAGGAGACCGGCGGGCGGATGACGCGCGGGGCCGCGGTCAGCGCGCCAAAACCGATCGCGGAATTCCAGACGACCCAACTTCACGTTGCCGAGGCGGCGGCCAGCATCGATGCGGCCAAGGCGCTGGTGCTGCGTGATTGCAAGACCATCATGGCGGTCATCGCGGATGGCAGGGCGTTGACCGAAGCGGAGCGCGCCCGCAACAAGGGCGATTTGGGCTTCGCTGTCAGGCTGTGCGTGCGCGCCGCCGACCTGCTGTTCGACTCGGTGGGCGGGATGGGACTCCACAGCCACAATCGTATGCAACGAAGCTGGCGCGACATTCACGCCGGCGCCAAGCATATCAGCATGAATTGGGACGCGGTCGGCTCGCTCTATGGCAGGGTGCTGCTCGGCCTGCCGCCGGGCCCTGCGCAGTTCTGAAAATTTAGAGTCTTTCACGTAAAGGCGGCTCCGGAGCGATTCCGCGTGAGCGGAATGACTAAGACCGTTATCCGCTTAAGCGGATCCGCTCCGGGCCGCGTCGCAGCGTCACGATGACGACTTCTCCCGGACAATAGCTCCGGAACGGAACGACGCAGGCGCCGATGCCCCGGCTGGTGTAGCCCACCATATCGCCACGACGCCAGACGCCGCGGGCAAGGTCGCGATGGCGCCTGAGGCTGCTCGCCAGCGGCTTTCGCGAGGGCAGGCAGATTTGCCCGCCATGGGTATGCCCGGTCAGATACAGGCGATGGCCCGCCGCCGCCCGGTCGGCGACCTCTGGCGAATGCACCAGCGCAATGCAGAACCCGTCCGGCGCCGCGTCGAGCGCGGCATGCGCCGCTTCGGTTTCGAAGCGGTGTACGTCGTCGAGTCCGGTGACGTGCACGATGTCGGGGCCGCGCGCAATTGACACCGTTTCGTTCACCAGCACGCGCATCCCCAGATTTTCCATCGGCGATACCATTGCCGCGCTGTCGTGATTGCCAAGCACGCCCAAGATGCCGTCGCGAGTCCGGACCGCGCCCAGCACATGGCCGAACCGTTCGATCAAGGGTTCCAGCGGGGCGTGAATATTGTCGCGGATATCGCCGGTGATAACGCACAGATCGCTCTCGATGTCGGCGATGCGCGCGGCGGTGGCCTGGGCGGTGTCCTCGATATTGTCGAGATGCAGGTCGGTCAGGTGAAGAATGCGGTAGCCGTCGAAGGCCGCCGGCAGATCCGGCAGATGCAGCTCCAGCTCGGTCATATCAAGCGCGAGCGCGCGGGCGGCACCCCATTTGAACAGCCGCGTCGGACGCAGCAGATCATGCGCGCCCCGGGCAGTACTGTAGAGCTGGCCTCGGACCCGGCCGCGCCAGCGCCGGCCGGCGGGTTTTGCCTCCAGGGCTTCCCGGCGCTCGCGCCAGGCACGCCGCCGCATGACCGTGTCGCGAAAATCGTCGGAATGTCCGTCGTGCATTTCTGTCGGTTTCTCTACAAGGCTGTTCACAGACGCAATGTCAAATAGCGCGGCTTGACGAAATTACAAGGGGGACGAGCCTTGGTATTAGCCGGCATGGCGCGGCTTAAAGGCGCGGCGCGTCGCCAGCAGCCCGAGAAATGATCCGCCAACCGCCAGCGTCGAGTCCTTTTGCGCGTCGAAGACATCGCCCTGGGTTCCGAGAAACGCCATCGCCGCATCGGGACTGATGACGATGGCGGTGCCCCACTCGATGGTTTCGTAGATCAGGCTCGACGTGGCGATGACGGTGAAGGCCGCGAAACCGCTCAACCCGCGTCCGGCGCCGGTATATCGCGACAGGTCTTCACGCACCGGATAGACGATCAGGATTCCGAAGCACAGATGAACGATCCGGTCGAAATGGTTGCGTTCCTGCCCGAAAACATCCTGCAGCCAGAATCCGAATGGAACCTGGGAATAGGTGTAATGGGACCCCACGACGTGGAGCGTCAGGAACAGGGCGATCAGAATATAGGACAGGTCCGACAGCGGCCGGGAGCGGTAGTAAAATCCAAGCAACCCGACGCCGATGACGACCAGCAGGTTTTCAAGGAACCAGTCGAACCGGTTCCCCGGCGCGATGGCCAGCGCCAGCCACGCTATGGCAAATGCCGCCGTCAGCCCTTGCAACAGCCTGTTGCGGCGGAACGGGATGATGACGCTATCTGCTGCGGTGCTGATCATTGGCGGTGGGCTGGTTTCGATTTAACCGGAAACGCTTTAATCTTCGCCATAGTTACGCATCTGTTCGCCGATATCGCACCCCTTGGGATAGACATAGCCGCTGGGCGACGGTCGCGCGCGCGTGTGCGATGTCGCCTTGATCACCATGGCCCGGGGCCGCCAGTCCGGCGGCGGTGTGAGCCCGGCGATCTCCAAAATCAACTTGCGCCTGATGGCGCGCGCGTAGTCGACGAAATTGTTGGCGACGACCAGAAACGCCCCCGGCCCGCCGATCACGCAGCCCCGGTAATAGAGATCGAGATCGGCGAGGTAGTAGCGGCTGGAGAACTCATCGTTTTTGTTCATGATCGGCAGCCCGTTGATGGTGATGCGCCGGGCGATGGTGGCGTCGCGCACGTCGTCAACCAGCCGGCCGTAATTGTTCGGCCCGTCGCCCGACACGTCGATCACGCGCCTTGTGCCCTCGAGATCGTTGGTTTCGATCATCTCGGCGGCAAGCTCGACCGCGTCGCTGATCGAGGTCCGCCGGCCCGTGGTCAGCGATGAATTGAGCAGGTCGGCGGCGAACGCTTCGGCGCTGGCGCGCCCCTCGATCACCCGCCAGTCGATCACCACCCGGTTGAAGGCGCGGCTCGAATAATCGACATAGGCGACCGCGATCCGGCGCAGGAAGCCCGAGCGGATGGCGCGGATCACCTGCTTGCTGCGAAACGCCTCGGCGATGCCCTGGCGCTGCAGCAACGCTTCGCCTTCGTCGATGCTGTAGGATACGTCGGTGGCGATGACCAGTTCGAGATCGACCGGCACCTTCGCCGCCATCGGCGCCGTGCTCGCGGCAAAATATGCCAGTACCCCCGCCAGCATCGTCCAGCGGTGGCCTGAGTTCGCGTTTGACACCCGTACCATCATCCGGGCCGGTCCCGATTTCGCCGCCTTGCGGGCGGCTGCCGGGAAAGTTTAGAGCATGATCGCCCTATATTGAACCGCCTGCGTTGCAGCTTGCGCCGGGGGTACTACATTTACTTACCCAACCGGTGGTCTGATTCAGGAGTAAAATATGCTGATCCGTGTCAAGCGAGGCTGGGAATTGCCCGAAGGCGCCGCGACGCCGGAAGCCGTATTCCGCGACCGCCGCCGGTTCCTGAAATTCGCCGCCGCCGGACCCATCCTGCTGACGCCGGGCCTGCTGGCGGGCTGCGATGAGGCCACCGACGAGCAAACCGCGGCGAAGGTCGCGGCAGCCCGGCGTGCCGATCCCTCGGCATCGCTCTATCCGGTGGCGCGCAATGCCGCCTATACGCTCGACCGCGAAATGACGACCGAGGCGTTGGCGACGAATTATAACAACTATTACGAATTCGGGTCTTCCAAGCGGATCGTGGCCTCGGCGCAGACGCTGCCCATCCGGCCCTGGACCGTCACCATCGTCGGCATGGTCGAGAAGGAAATGCAGATTGGCATCGACGACCTGCTGGCGAAAATGCCGTTGGAAGAACGGCTCTACCGCCATCGCTGCGTCGAGGCATGGTCGATGGCGGTGCCGTGGAGCGGCTTCGCGCTGAAGGCGCTGGTCGATCTTGCCCGGCCGCTATCGGGCGCGAAATATCTCCGGATGGTCAGTTTTCACCTGCCCGATGTGGCGACCGGACAGCGCGCGAGCTGGTACCCGTGGCCCTATATCGAGGGGCTGACGATTGCCGAGGCGACCAGCGAGCTCGCCTTCCTCGCCACCGGCATATACGGCAAGCCGATGCCCAAACAGAACGGCGCGCCGCTGCGCCTGGTAACGCCCTGGAAATACGGTTTCAAGTCGGCCAAGGGGCTGGTCCGGTTCGAATTCACCGATAAGCGCCCGGTCAGCTTCTGGCAGGAGGTGCAGGGCGCGGAGTACGGCTTCTGGGCCAACGTCAATCCCAAGGTACCGCACCGGCGCTGGAGCCAGGCCACCGAGCGGGTGCTCGGCAAGCCCGGCCGCGTGCCGACTCAGCTCTATAACGGCTACGCCGAACAAGTTGCCCACCTTTACAAGGACATGGGCGACGAAGATTTGTTTATGTGAGGCGTGCAGGCATTTGAAGAAATCGTCTTTTCTCATCCGTCATCGCCGGGCTTGACCCGGCGATCTTGCGATGGGGGAACGAGATGCCCGGGTCAAGCCCGGGCATGACGAGAGAGGCGGTTTAATCCGGCAGCCAGGCCAGCGCGCGGATTTCGCCGAGACGGCGGGCGAGGCCGGTCCAGCTTTCGCCGCCGTCGATGCTGCGATAGATCTGGCCGAGCGTGGCGGCGGCGTAGACCAGCATGGGGTCGGCCGGGTTCACCGCCAGGAAATAGGCCGAACTTTCGACCTCACCCGGCAGTCCGGCATCTTCCCAACTGGCGCCGAAATCACGGCTTCGGAACAGCCGGCCGGCGGTGCCGGGCGGCCCGTTGCCGTTGGTCATGAACATCGCGCCGCTGCCGTCCAGCCGTTCGGCGATGGAG
>JAZFSB010000268.1:0-3313 GCA_036445935.1 Alphaproteobacteria bacterium
AGCCATGCACGCATTGCAGATCGTGCAGCCCGATACCCTGAAACCCGTCTTTCAGCCAGCGCATCATCGGGTTGTTCTGTTTGGAGAACAGCCGGTGCCCCTGGGTTGGGTAGATATTGAGGTTATAGACGCGGGTGCGCGCGACATCGAAGAATTCGCTTCTGTCGGCGCGGGCGAAGGCGTTGAAATCGATCACGCTGCTGGCGGTAATGCGGAGGATTTGACCCTTATCCAGTTCGGCCTTCCAGCCCTCATTGGGGACAACGATGTCCTCGTGGATGATTTTCATGACACGTCTCCTTGGACTTTCTTGGTTTCAATTTTCCAGGATTGTCGCTTGCACCGCCTGGCCGCCGTCGACCGAGGCGAGGTCGGGGCAGGCGCTGAAGGCGACGATCAGGTCGCGTTCGGCGCGCAAGACGACCGGTACTGGCGCCGCTGGCCTGATCTGGGTGCGCTCCATGACGCCGGTCTGCTGGTCGATCGCCATGTTCTGGAACATGTTGACCGGGCTGGGGATGTTCTCATAGGGGATGCCGTACGGGGCCAGCGCCCAGCCGAGATTTTCCGAACAACCGTGATCGGGCAGCGCGACCCGGTTATGCAGATATTCGCCCAGCCGATTTTCCTGCGCCGCGCGGGCGTGCCGGGCGCGGCCGCACATGCCGAATTGCATGTCGTGCATGCCCAGCCCCTCGAACCCGTCCTCGGTCAGGGTCATCAGCGCGCGCCCCGACCGCGACATCAGGCGATGGCCGCGCCTGAGATAAATGCAGGCATTTTCCTCCTTGGTTGGCGCCTGGTCGAAGGCGTCGTGCGGGTCGTCGGCATCCAGCGCCACGAAATCGATTATGGTGCGGGCGCACAACCGCAGAAACTGGTCGTGGCGTATCCGGCGCGCCCAGCCGGTGTTGCGCGGCGTTGTCTCGTCGCTGACGATTTTCAGTCCCTGATCCATCAAGGCGGACTCTAACAGCGAAGCCCCGGTGTGCAAGCCGTGGCGGTAGTGCGAAATGCGGGCTAAATTGCGGCCCGCGATTATGGACAGAGGCGTGCCTGATGGATTTGGGATCCGCGTTCGATGCGGCGGTGGCGCGCGCTCCTGGTGCGCTGGCCTTCGTTGACGGCGAACACCGGCGTGATTTCGTGGGCTGGCAGGTGGACATAAGACGCCTGGCCGGCGGGCTGGCCGCGCGGGGTATCGGGCGCGGCGATCACGTGCTGGCCCTGATGTCCAACCGCTATGAAATGGCCAGCCTCTACTGGGCGGCGCAGATGCTGGGCGCGGTGTTCACCCCGTTCAACTGGCGCGCGAGCGCCGACGAGATCGCTTATGTGATCGAGGACGCGGAGGCGCGGGTGGTGGTGTTCGATGCGGGCGCCGCCGATGCCGCGCGAGCGGCGGTGGTACAGACCGGGTTCGATCCCGACGCGGTGATCGCGGTCGATGGCGGGGCGGAGACATCGTTCGCGTCGCTGCTGGATGCCGCCCCCGTGGCGGGGCCCGTAGGGGCTGCCGAATCCGATATCTGCCTGATGCTTTATACCTCCGGCACTACCGGGCGGCCCAAGGGGGTTCCGCGCTCGCACCGGGCAGAGCGCACGGCGGCCTTGAGCTGCATCGCCAATCTGCGCTACCGGCCGCGCGACGCTTCGTTGGGCGTGATGCCGCTGTTTCACACCATGGGTATCCGCATCCTTCTGTGCGGCGTGATGCTGAACGGGGCCTTCATCGCCATGCGTGCCTTCGATGCGGGCAAGGCGCTAAAGCTGATCGGGGACGAACGCATTGCCGCGCTGTTCCTGGTGCCGACCCTGTTCCACGACATGCTGGCGCATCCCGACTGCGCTAAAGGCGATTTTTCCCCGGTGACCAACGTCGCCTATGCCGGCATGGCGATGACCGGCGCGCTGGAGCGGCGCTGCCGCGAGGTGTTGCGGCCGGAGATTTTCGCCAACTATTACGGCTCGAGCGAGATTTTCACCTTCACCCTCTGCGATCATCTGGACCGCAAACCGGGCTGCGCCGGCCCTGCCGGGATCAACCAGATCATCCGCGTGGTGACCGCCGACCCGGAGGGTAAGGCCACGCCCGACGACGTGCTGCCGCCGGGCGAGGTCGGCGAGGTGATCGCCACCATGCAAAGCCCGGAAGCGTTCACCGGCTACTGGAAGCGGCCCGACGCGGACGCACGCGCGATCCGGGGCGGATGGTACTTCACCGGCGATCTTGGCTATGTAGACGAAGACGGGGCGCTGTTTCTCAGCGGGCGGATCGACGACATGATCATTTCGGGTGGCGAAAACATCCACCCCGAGGAGGTCGAGGATACGCTGGCCGACTGCGCGCTGGTGCGCCAGGCCGCCGTGGTCGGTCTGCCCGACGAACGCTTCGGCCAGCTTGTCACGGCCTTCATCGAACCGGCCGGGCCAGAGACCAGCGCCGGCGCGCTCGATGCGCATTGCCGCGCATCCGCCCTTGCGCGCTTCAAGCGCCCCCGTGCATATGTATTCGTGGCGGCGCTGCCCCGGTCGGCATCCGGCAAGCTGCTGCGCCGGCTGTTGCGGGACGGCGCGTATGAGACACTCACCGACCACGACATCACACTTTAGCAAAACCCAAGGAACGTTTCAGGAATGGCACCAAGGAACAAGGACTACGCCGAGGAAAGCGCCCGGCTGCTCAGCGATCTCGACGGGCTCAGGGTCGAAATCGACGCCGATAAACGGGTAGGCACGCTGATCCTCGACCGTCCGCCGCTCAACGTCGTCTCCTACCGGGCGCGCGCGCAGATCCGCGCCCTGATCGAGGCGATGGACGAAGACGACGATGTCGGCGTCATCGTGATCCGGGGCGCGGGTGGGGTCTATACGTCGGGCGGCGATGTCAAAAGCTTCCCCGATATCCCGTTCGACCGCATGTCGGACCTCGCCTGGAACATCGGCGCGCCGGAACGCGCCACCAAGCCGGTCATCGCCATGCTGGAGAAATACTGCTTCGGGGTCGGGTTCGAACTCGCCATGGCGTGCGACTTCCGCCTCGCCAGTAAGGAGACGCTGCTCGCCTTGCCTGAGATCAATCTGGGCGAGATGCCGGGCTCCGGCGGCAGTGTGCGGGTGGTCAGGATCGCCGGTCTCACGCGGGCCAAGGACATGGTGATGCTGGGCAAGCGGATCAGCGCCGAGGAGGCGCTCGACTGGGGGCTGGTCACGGCGGTGGCCGAAGATGCGGAATCTTTGGAGGCGCTGGTCGCCGATTACGCCACCCAGCTCAACCACAAGGCGCCGCTGGCGCTGCGCGCGCTCAAGCGCG
>JAZFSB010000269.1:0-2152 GCA_036445935.1 Alphaproteobacteria bacterium
AAATATGCCGGTAATCTGGATATCATGACCTCGGCCGCGCTCAAGACCGCGGAGCGGCTGATCGAGCTCAGGAAAGCTGCCTGACCATGAAAATCGACCCAAAGAAAAAGCTCTATATCCAGGACACCACGCTGCGCGATGGTATGCATGCCATCCGCCACTCCTATACGCCGGACCAGGTGCGCGCCATCGCCGGCGCGCTGGATGCGGCGGGCGTCAGCGCCATCGAAGTCACGCAAGGCGACGGACTGGCTGGCACTTCGTTCAATTACGGCTTCGGCACCAACACCGATCTGGAATGGATCGAGGCGGCGGCCGACGTGGTCGAGAACGCGGTACTGACCGTCCTGCTGTTGCCCGGCATCGGCACCGTGAAAGACCTGAAGGCCGCCTATGACGCGGGCGCGCGCTCGGTGCGCATCGCCACCCACTGCACCGAAGCCGACATATCCAGGCAGCATATCGAATATGCCCGCGAGCTCGGCATGGATGTCGCCTGCCTGCTGATGCTGGCGCATATGAACGAGCCCAAGGGCTTCGCCGAGCAGGCCAAGCTGATGGAATCCTACGGCGCGCACTGCATTTACGTGACCGATTCCGCCGGTGCGCTGCTGCTCGACGGGGTCGTCGACCGCTTCAAGGCGATGGCCGACGTGCTCGACCCCAAAACCCAGACCGGCATGCACGCGCATAACAATCTCGGCCTTGGCATCGCCTTCAACCTGGTGGCGCTGGAACAGGGCGCCAGCCGCATCGACGGCTCGCTCGGCGGCATGGGCGCGGGCGCCGGCAACGCAGCCCTCGAAGTGTTCGTCGCGGTCGCCGACCGGATGGGGCTGAACCATGGCTGCGACGTATTCGCGCTGATGGATGCCACCGAGGATCTGGTGCGCCCCTTGCAGGACCGCCCGGTGCGGATCGACCGCGAGACGCTGTCGATCGGCTATGCCGGAGTCTATTCCAGCTTCCTGCGCCACGCCGAGAAGGCATCCGAGACCTACGGCATCGACACGCGCGACATTCTGGTCGAACTCGGCCGGCGGCGCATGGTCGGCGGGCAGGAAGACATGATCGTCGATGTCGCGCTCGACCTGGTGAAACAACGCGGCGGCGATGCCGGAGAAAGGGCCTGACCCATGACGGATATCAACGCACTGGCAAAAATTGTCGATGACGCGGCGCGCAACGCCAAATCGATCCGTCAGCTCAGCGAAAAGCACAGCTTCAGCGTCGAGGAGAGCTACGCCATCCAGGCAAGCGCCTTCCAGCGCCGGCTGGCGCGCGGCGAACGCCAGACCGGCGTCAAGATGGGCTTCACCAGCCGCGCCAAGATGATCCAGATGGGGCTTTCCGACATGATCTGGGGCCGGTTGTCTGACGGCATGCTGGTCGAGGACGGCGGCGCCATCGATCTGAAGGATTACGTCCACCCCCGCGCCGAGCCGGAAATCGCCTTCCTGCTGGGTGCGCCGCTGGAAGGCGCGGTCACGGCGACCGAGGCGCTGGCCGCCGTCGAGGCGGTGGCCCCGGCGATCGAGATCATCGATTCACGCTACCGCAACTTCAAATTCTCGCTGGCCGACGTGATCGCCGATAATAGCTCGTCGTCGGGCTATGTGCTGGGCGCGTGGGAAAACCCGGAACCGGATCTCAGCAATCTCGGCATGATCCTCGAAGTCGATGGCAGGCCGGTCCAGATCGGCACGTCGGGCGCCATATTGGGCCATCCGGCGCGCTCGCTGGCGGCTGCCGCACGCCTGTCGGCCGAAGCCGGTGAGCCGCTTCAGGCCGGCTGGATCGTGATGGCCGGCGGCGCAACGGCGGCCGAGGCGCTGAGCCCCGGCATAAATGTGCGCAACAGCGTCCAGGACCTCGGTTTTGTAGGATTTTCAGTCAACGTCTAACGTCTTTCCGCGTCGCGCGGAAACGGCTCCTGCCCGCTCCCCTCCCGGCCACCCATAGGATAATCCCGTTGGGTGGCCGGGAGGGGAGCGGGCAGGAGCCGAAAATACCGGAAAGACTTTTGGCTGAGCCGGGATCGCGTGTAAACTCCGCTCGCGCCGCGCGGATACGACCTAAAGACACGAAACGGAAGAATTGATGAGTGAGATCACGTACCACCCTGTCGCCAAGACCGACGACATCGATGACG
>JAZFSB010000270.1:0-3589 GCA_036445935.1 Alphaproteobacteria bacterium
ACGCATCCCGAAAGTTACAACGGCAACTCCCCGATCAAGGTGAACAAGCTCGGCCACTTCGTCTATGAAGTCAGCGATATGGAGCGGACGGTCCGGTTCTGGAAGCAGGTCATGGGCTTCACCGAAACCGACCGCAACGAGATCGGCATGGTGTTTTTCCGCTGCGGGTCGGACCATCACGCCATCGGGCTGAAACCCGGCAAGGCGCCTGGCCGGGCCCCGTCGGATCAATCGCTCAGGATGGAGCATCTGGCGCTTGAGGTCGAAAATATGGACGTCTTGTTCAAGGCGCGCGACTGGCTTCAGGAGAACGACATCCCGGTGGTTTTCGAGGGCCGCAAGGGCGCGGGCGGCAATGCCGGCCTGCATTTCCGCGATCCCGACGGCTACGAGTTCGAGATCTATTGCGGCATGGACCAGATCGACGATGCCGGCCACCTGCGCCCGCCCGAACAGTTCCACCGGGTAAAAAGCCTGGAAGATGTGGTCGCTAACCCGCTGCCCGAGAAGAAGTGGTAAAGTGGGTTAGATAATCCGCAGATAAATCCTGCGGCCATCGAGACGCCCGCTCACGCGGGCTCCTCAGGCTGAGGTAAAATCTTTCTGGCATAAACAATGCTCCTCATGCTGAGGAGCCCGGCTACGCCGGGCATCTCGAAGCACGCAGGCCGGTGATCCCACGCACCTACCCCCTACTCAAACGACATACGCAGCAGGCGGGCGGCGTTGCCGCTATGCACCTTCTCGAGCATGTCCGGTTCCAGCCCGAGCCGTTCGACCGCGGCGATGTTCTTGCCGACGGAAGCAAACGGCGCGTCGGATGCGAACACCACGTTGTTGGCGGTGAAGAATTCCAACCCACAGAGCAGCGGGGCTACCGCGCCGTGCATCGCGGTGTCGGCATAGAACATGCGGAAATAATCCAGCGGCGGACGGCGCAGCTCGTTCTTCAGCGTTAGATAGTCCTCGCCCACCGTGCGCCGTCCCATATTGGCGAAGGCGTTGTCGATGCGCCCTTCATGGAACGGCACGTTGCCGCCCATATGGTGGGTGATGATCTTGATTCCGGGATAGCGGTCGAACAGCCCGGTAATGACCAGGCGCAGCATGGCGACCGAGGTAGCGTAGGGCCAGCCCATGATGGTCCAGGCCTCGAAACGCGATAGCTGTTCCTTGGTGTAATCGGATTCGGCGGATGTGCGCACCGGGTGCATCCAGATCGGCAGGCGGTAATTCGCCATCGCCTCGAACAACGGATCGAATTGAGGGTCGTCGAGCGGCCGTCCGGCAACATTGGTGAACACCTGCACCCCCTTGGCGCCAAGCTGGGTGATGGCGCGGTCAAGCTCGACCATGGCTGAGTCCATGTCATGCATCGCCACGGCGGCGACGAAGGCAGGGAAGCGGTCCGGGTGTTTAGCGACCATTTCGGCCATCGCGTCATTGGCGATTTTCGCCAGTTCCGCGCCCTGTTCCGGCGTCGTCACGTCTTCTATCGGCGGGTTGGGCAGCGAGATGATCTGGCGGTAATCGCCGTAAGTGTCCATTTCACGGAACCGGGCGTCCAGATCGTGCAGAAAGCGCATATTGGCGATCCGCTTGCCGATATTGCCGAGATCGGACGACATGGTGATCATCTTCTCGTAGGCCGATTTCGGAAAGATGTGCGTGTAGATATCAACGATCATCCGGTTTTCTCCCTGAATTCGGATTTTCTAATTTTCAGTCAGCATGGCGTGGACCAGGCGCCGTTATGTCCCAGATTTTCGCCATCGGCCTGTACCCTTCGCGGTTACCGGCTAAACTGCGGCACGCGCCAAGCTTTGACAAGGAGAGACCCATGCCGCCGGAACCGACACAGGCCCTGGCCGATTTCGCCGCCACGCTGAGCTTCGATGCAATCCCGGAACGAACACGGGAAGCCTGCAAGGATCTGTTGCTGGACGCGCTGGCCTGTGCGCTGGCCGGCCACCAGGGTGAGGAAACGGCACAGCTTGCCGGACTGGCGGGCGCGCTTGGCCAGTCGGACGAAAGCAGCGTGATCAGCGGCGGCCGGCTGTCGCTGGCGGGCGCCACCCTGCTCAACGGTTACCTGATCACGTCGGTGACCATGTGCGATACCTGCCGTGAATTGCTGACCCATATCATGCCGGAAGTGCTGCCGCCGACGCTCGCCATCGCCGAGCGTGACGGGATAGGCGGCCGCGACCTGCTGGTCGCGTTGGCCGCCGGATCCGAGGTCGCGATCCGCGTCGGCATCGGGCTCGATTACCCGGTGTTCCGCGCCAAGGGCTGGCATGGGCCGGGCGTGCTGGGGCCGTTCGGAGCGGCGGCGGCGGTTGGGCGGTTGCGGGGTTTCGACTCGGAGACAATGGCGCGCGCCTTTGGGCTGGCCGGCAGCCAGTCGGCCGGCACCTTCGCCGCCTGGGGCACGCCAACCGTCAAGTTTCACCAGTGCCGGGGCGCGCTGTCGGGATTGATGGCGGCGCTGCTGGCCGAGCAGGAATTCGTGGCGACCCGCGAATTTCTCACCGAACCCGATGGCGGGCTCTACAACACCTATGCCGAGGGCGGCAAGCCGGAAGCAGCCCTGGCCGGGTTGGGCACGGTGTGGGAGCTTGAGAAGCTGGCGCTTCGCCCGTGGCCCTCCGCATCGTCGATCCAGGGCATGATCACGGCGATGATAGAGCTGGTCGAGCAGCACGAAATTGATCCCGCCCAAGTGGAACAGGTCCGCATCACGCTAAGTCCGCCCGTGTTCAAGCTGCATGGCGGGTTCGCGACCTATGCCGCCAAGTTCGAAGCCATGCTGTCGGCGCATTACGTGGTGACGGCCATCCTGCATGACCGAGCGCTGACGCTGGAGCAATTCGAGCCCGCGCGTTATGACGCCGCCGCGTTGCGCAGCTTCGCCGCCAACCGCGTCGTGGTGACCGCAGATCCCTCGCTTTCCGGCCATGAATCGCGGGCCGAGATTGAAACCGCTGACGGCGCGGTGCTGGAATCCTATTGCGAATTCCCCCGGGGCGCGCCGGAGAACCCGCTGACGCGCGCGCACATCATCGACAAATTCCGGACCTATGCCGCGCCGCGCCTGTCTGAAGCCGGCATTGAGACGGTGATCGACGCGGTTACAAGGCTGGAGGAGCTGGACAGCGCCGCCACGCTGTTCGACATGTTGCGCGCCGCCCCGCAACCCGCGCGGCGCAGCGCGTGAGCGAAGGGGTAGCGACATGACGGACCGGATCGACGTTCACCATCACGTCCTGCCTGAATTCTACAAGGACGTGCAGCGCGCCGCCGGCATCACCGGCACCGCCTATCGCGGCTTTCCGGACTGGACACCGGAAAAGTCACTGGCACTGATGGACACGCACCGCATCGCCACCACCATCCTGTCCTTCACCTCGCCCGGCATCTGGTTCGGCGACCCTTTGCAGACCCGCGACCTTGCCCGGCAGTGCAACGAATATCTGGCATCGCTGATGGAAAACCATCCGGGCCGGTTCGGTGGGTTCGGCTTCCTGCCACTGCCCGATATCGACGCCTCGCTGGCCGAGCTGGACTACCTGCTTGACGTGCTCAAGCT
>JAZFSB010000271.1:0-2674 GCA_036445935.1 Alphaproteobacteria bacterium
GGGCATTATCCTATGGGTGGCCGGGTGGGGGAGCGGGCCGGGGCGATTTCGCGTCAGCGAAAATTCCCTAGTTCACCACCGAGCCGCCATCGACGCACAGCACCTGGCCGGTGATGAAATCGGATTCGTGTGAGGTCAGGAAGATCACCGTGCCGACCAGATCTTCCGGCGTCTCGGCCCGCTGGATGCAGCGCCCGCCGATATTGGCGTCGATATGCTCGGGTCCGAACTCGCCGTTGGTCAGCACCGCCTCGCTGGTGGTCAGGCCGGGGGCTATGGTGTTGACGCAGATATTGTCTTCACCGACCTCGCGCGCCAGCGCCCGGCTGAAGGCAATGATGGCGCCCTTGGATGTCACATAGTGAAGATGCATCGGGGTACCCTTGAACGCGGTGCCGGATGCAATATTGACGATCTTGCCGAATTGCTGCTTGCGCATCAGCGGCACCACGGCGCGCGAGACCTGCCAGGTGCCACGCACATTGACCCGCATCACCGCGTCGAATTCGTCGGCGTCGATATCCTCGAAGCGCCGGCGCTTGAGATTGCCGAACATGGCCGCGTTGTTGACCAGCCCGTCGATGCGGCCATAGGTGTCCATCGTTTTGGTCACCAGGGCGTCGACCTGGGCCTCGTCGGTGATGTCGGCGACGATACCGGTGGCCCGGCCGCCATCGGCGGTAATCTCGGCCACCACGGACGCCGGATCGTCGATGTCGTTGACCACCACGTTGGCGCCCTCGGCCGCCATGCCCCTGGCATAGGCCGCCCCGATCCCCTGCGCCGCCCCGGTGACGATGGTGGTGAATCCGTCGAGTATGCCCATGCCGCCCTCCGCTGTTTGTTATTCAGGCGACATTGTTCGGGCGCGGCCGGGCGGCGTCAAGCGGGGGTGTTGAGCCTTTTCATGCGATATTTTATCTTGCCGTACCGGTCGTGGCCGGCCCCCGATTGGGAGGAGATTTAATGAGCAATGAATTGCTGCTTGTTGGCAGCATTCCTTTCGACACCGCCCAGGAGGTATTCGACAGGTTCGGGACCAGGCTTGGTCCCCATCTGAACGCGCTGCCCGACGGTGAAGTGGGCTTGCGGTCGCACTGGATCAGTCGGGTTCACTATCAGGTGTTGGCGCTGCACCCTTCCATCGAGGTGCTCCGGCAGCCCGAGCTTGATGAGGGTGTAGAGCGTCTGAATCCGCGCGACACGCGTGATAGCTGGCTCTTCAGGGTTCGGGACGGGGTGGGTAGCATTCAGTTCGGCCACGCGGGCTGGCGCTTGGGTTTCGCGCGCGAAGCCGTGAATTCCTATTTCATTTTTCGCACGCTGCGTGAACAGGGCAAGCTTCCTGGGCATTTGCGATTCCAGGTCTCTATCCTGACGGTCAACAGCGTCGTAACGACGAGAATTTTCGCCGATCCAACCGATGCGGCGAAGGTCAAGCCGGGTTACGAGGCGGCGCTTCGCGCCGAGCTTGAGACCATCGTCGCGAACATCCCGGCGCAAGACCTGGCCGTCCAATGGGATTGTTCGACCGAGATGCAGGATGCGTATGGCGCGATCAAGGACCTGCCGGCCGACGGGATGGTCGAACGCAACACCGAGCAATTGCGCAGGCTCTGCCCCTTGATCCCGGACCGGGCGCAACTTGGGTTTCATCTGTGTTTTGGCACGCTGGGCGGCTGGCCGCGCTTCGAGCCGGACGATTTAAGCGGCGCCGTGGCGATGGCGAATGCGTTCATTGAAAAAGTGGGCAGGCGGGTCGACTGGGTTCATATACCAGTGCTCGACCGGAGCGATGACGGCTTCTTTGCTCCTCTCGCCGACCTAAGACCCCGCGATACGCGCATCTATCTCGGGGCGGTCCACAATATGGACAGATACCCCGAACGCATTGCCGCCGCGCGGAAATTTTTGCCGGAATTTGGCGTCGGTGCATATTGTGGTTTCGGGCGCCTCGCACAATCCGAAATGCCCAGGATTCTGGATGATCATATCCACGCCCTCAACATCGAGCCGCCAACTTCCGGCATTGGATGAAAAAAGGGATCGGGACACTTGGCTGATAGGTCGAACGCCGCTGTTGCCGATCCCACCGCCCCGCGCGGCCCGAACCGGCTGGCCGCCGGCCTTGCCGCGCTGATATTGGCGGCGGGGGTGGCGTGGCTGGGCGATCGTTATGGCTGGCGGCACGGCGTGCTGCTGGCGATCGGCGGGGCGCTGGGGCTGAGCCTTTATCACGCGGCCTTTGGCTTTACCGCCGCCTGGCGGGCGCTGATCGTGAGCGGGCGGGGCGAGGGGGTGCGCGCCCAGATGTTGATGCTCGCCATCGCCACCGTGGTTTTCCTGCCGCTGCTGGCGGGCGGTGAGGTTTTCGGTCGCGCGGTGGGCGGCTCGGTGGCGCCGCTGGGCCTGTCGGTTGTCGTGGGCGCGTTTCTGTTTGGCATCGGCATGCAGCTTGGCGGCGGCTGCGCGTCCGGCACGCTGTTCACCGCCGGCGGCGGCAATCCGCGCATGATGGTGACGCTGGTGTTTTTCATCGCAGGATCGCTGATCGGCAGCGCCCATGTGCCGTGGTGGACCGGGCAGCTCAATTTTGGCTCGGTGGCGCTGACGCGCTCGCTCGGGCTTGGTCCGGCGTTGGCTTTGCTGCTTGGTCTGTTCGGCGCTATCGCGT
>JAZFSB010000272.1:0-5578 GCA_036445935.1 Alphaproteobacteria bacterium
CTTGACCAGAAAGGCGACGGTTTCCGCCATCTCGACACCGCCCTCAAGCTTGACCGCGCCGCAGCCCGTCTCGGCCATCACACGGGCGGCATTGCTGAACGCCTGGGAAGGTGATTCCTGATAGCTGCCGAACGGCAGGTCGACGGTGACGCAGGCGCGTTTTGATCCGCGTACCACGGCGGCGCCATGGGCGATCATCATGTCGAGCGTGACGCCCAGCGTGCTGTCCATGCCGTAGAACACCATGCCAAGCGAATCGCCGACGATGAATACATCGACATGCGGATCGAGAAACGCCGCCATCGGCGCGCTATAGGCGGTCAGCGAGACGATGGGCTCACCACCCTTGCGCGCCTGAAGCTGCGGCGTCGAAATCCGTTTCCTGCGGTCGGAAGCGCTCACATCTTCCTCCAGAACAAAGCTGACAGGCGGCGCGAGAATATCGGCGGGCCGCCGGGGAGGCGGCTTTTTACCCGCAATTAGGCACAGATCAAAGGATTTCCTTGGCGCGCCCCCGGGCTTGCCGCATAAACTAACGGGTAAAATCTAACACCTCAATTCCGAAAAGACCGCCCGTGCTTTCCGATCCGCAGCACCGTACCCCACCCCGTCTGCCTTGCCGCCGGCCGTTTATCGCCGGCCCCGCCGCCATTCTTCTGGGGTTGATGGCGGGCTGCGTCGGGTCGCCGGAGGATGACGCGCCGACGCGCCACATGATCGCCGCCGCCAATCCTCACGCCGCGCGCGCCGGGCTTGAGATATTGCGCGCCGGCGGCAGCGCGGTCGATGCCACCATCGCCGCCCAGATGGTGCTGACCCTGGTCGAGCCGCAAAGTTCCGGCATCGGCGGCGGCGCGTTCCTGCTGCACTATGCCCCACCATCCGGGCAAGAAGGCGCCAAGCCCACGCTCAACGCCTATGACGGGCGCGAAGCGGCGCCCGCAGGCGTCACTGAACGGCACTATCTGGGGCCCGACGGCAAGCCGATGGATTACCGGCGGCGCGCCGTTGGTGGCCACAGTGTCGCCGTGCCCGGCCTGCTGCGGATGGCGGAACTGGCCCACCAGGCGCATGGCAAGCTGCCCTGGGCGCGGCTGTTCGCGCCCGCCATCCGGCTGGCCGAGCGGGGCTTTGCCGTGTCGCCCCGGCTCAACCGGATGATCACGCGCAACCGGCAACTCCCCCTGTTTCCCGCCGCCCGGCGCTATTTTTTCACCAAGGGCGGAAAGCCGCTGCCGGTTGGCGCCTTGCTGCGCAACCCAGACCTGGCCGACACACTGCGGCGGGTGGCGGCGGGTGGCGCCGGGGCGTTCTACCAGGGGCCGATCGCCGCCGACATCGCGGCTGCCGTGCGTGACGGCACACGCTACCCAGGCATCATGACAACCGCCGATATCGCCGCCTACCGCGCCAAGGCGCGCCGCGTGCTGTGCCGGCCCTACCGCGCGTGGCGGGTCTGCACCATGCCGCCGCCAACCTCGGGCGGGATCGCCATCCTGCAGATCCTTGGCCTGCTGGAACGGTTCGAGCTGTCCCGGCTGGCCCCGGGCTCGGTTCAGGCGGCCCACCTGATCGCCGAAGCCAGCCGGCTGGCCTTCGCCGACCGGAATCTCTACGTCGCCGATCCGGATTTCATCGACGTGCCGGTGGCTGGACTGCTGGACGCGCATTACCTGGCGACCCGCGCGGAGCTGATCTCGGCCGGGGTGAGCATGGGCCGCGCCGTGGCCGGCGATCCCGCGCGCAAGCCCCACGCCCAGGCTCCCGACAGCGCCGAGGATCGCGCCGTCTCTACCAGCCATCTCAGCGTCGTCGACGGCGACGGCAACGCGGTCGCCATGACCACCAGCATTGGCAATGCCTTCGGCGCGCGGCTGCTGGTCCGGGGCTTCATGCTGAACGACCATATGAGCGACTTCTCAGCTAGGCCGCGCCGCGGCGGGCGGGCGGTGGTCAACCGGGTGCAGCCGGGCAAGCGGCCGCGCAGTTCGATGTCGCCGACCATTGTGACCGATCGTGACGGCCGTTTTGTGCTGAGCGTCGGCTCGCCCGGCGGGCGCAACATCATCGGCTACGTAACCAAGGCGCTGATCGGCGCGCTGGACTGGGATCTGTCCATGCAGCAGGCCGTCGACTTGCCCAATATCGTCAACCGCAACGGCCCCACATTGGTTGAGCGTGGCGCGGTCGCGGCCGACGTGGCGGACGCGCTGAGCGCACTCGGCCATGAGGTAAAACCCAGGGGCCTGACCAGCGGGCTGCACGGCATCAGGCGGCGCGCGCGCGTGCTTGACGGTGGCGCGGACGCACGCCGCGAAGGCATGGCGCTGGGCGAATGACGAGCTGGTTCAACACGCTTCCCGGCACCGTCCGCGGCCCGATCTACATGGTTCTGGGTGGGGTGTCGCTGACCCTGATGATGGTGGTGATCCGCGATATGGCGGACAAGTTCTCCGTGCTGGAGATGATTTTCCTGCGCAGCGTGATCACCTTTCTGCTGATCCTGCCCTGGGCGATCCGCCAGGGGGTGGCGCGGCTTCGCACCAAGCGGGCGGGGCTGCATCTATTCCGCAACGTGATTCACTATCTGGGCAATATCGGCTGGTTCCTGGGGGTGACGCTGGTGCCAATGGCCGACGTGCAGTCGCTGCAATTCACTGTGCCGCTGTTCGTCATCATCATGGCGGCACTGGTCCTGCGCGAGACCGTCGGATTCAACCGCTGGGTCGCCGTCGCCACCGGTTTCGTCGGCGCGCTGATCATTATCCGACCAGGGCTGGTCGAGATCTCGCTGGGCACTGTCGCGGTCCTGACGTCGGCAATATGCTACGCCTCGTCACAGACCGCGACCAAAGCGCTGTCGCGCACCGAACATCCGAACACCATCCTGTTCTTCATGGCAATAATTTACCTGCCTGTGTCGGGCATACCGGCCGCCTTCGACTGGGTAACGCCCGGCTGGGCGGATATCGGGCCTATTTTCCTGCTTGGCCTAACCGGCTATGTCGCGCACACCTGCCTTATCCGGTCGTTCGCGGCCGCTGACGCCAGTTATGTCATTCCGTTCGACTTCGTCCGCCTGCCGGTCGCGGCCGCCATGGGTTATGTGCTGTACCTGGAAGCAGTCGATCCGTGGACCTGGGCCGGCGCAGTCGTTATTTTCGCGGCAACCTGGTACACGACGTATGCAGAGTCCGCGCGCGGCAAGGCGGAGACAAAACCATGAGCACCGGCGGCGACAGACCCGTAATCCGGGTTCAGGCGGGCCGCCATAAGCGCGTCCGGCTGGGCCACCCGTGGATATTCTCCAACGAGATCGAAATGACCGCCGAGGCGCGGGCGCTGACGCCGGGCACGGAAGCCCTGTTCGTGGATCAGCATGGCTCGGCGCTGGGATCGGGCTACTTCAATCCGCATTCGCTGATCGCAGGCCGCATCGTCGCGCGCGACGGGGCCGCGATCGATGGCGCGCTGATCGAAGACCGGCTCGGCCGCGCGCTCAGCTTACGCGAACGGCTGTATGATGCGCCTTTCTATCGGCTGGTCCATTCCGAAGCCGATGCGCTGCCGGGGCTGATCGTGGACCGCTATGGCGACGTGCTCGTGGTTCAGATCAACGCCGCCGGGATGGAGCTTCTGACCGACGAGCTGATCGCGGCCTTGCGCAGCGTCGTGGCGCCGACCGCGATCCTGCTGCGAAATGACGGATCGGCGCGCGAGCAGGAAGGGCTCGAAACCGAGGTTCGCTGGATCGGCACGGCGCCGGAGATGCCGATCGAAATCGTCGAGGACGGCACGCGGTTTCTGGTCGATCTCGGCGAGGGCCAGAAGACCGGCTGGTTCTATGACCAGCGGCCCGGCCGGACGTTGGTGGCAAGCCTCGCGGCCGGAGCCAGCGTGCTCGATCTCTATTGCTATCTCGGCGCCTTCGGGGTGCGTGCCGCGGCTGCCGGGGCACGCGGTATCACTGCAATCGACCGCTCGCAACCCGCGCTCGACCTGGCCGCCCGCGCGGCGGTGCTGAACGGCGTGGAGGGCCTGTGTGACTTCCGCCGCGCGGCCGTTTTCGACGCGCTGGAGGAATACGCCACCAGCGGCGCCCGGTTCGACATCGTGGTCGCCGACCCGCCGGCCTTCGTCAGGGCCAGGCGCGACATCAAAAGCGGCGCGCGCGGCTATCGCAAGCTGGCGCGCTTGTCGGCCAAGCTGGTCGCGGAAGGCGGATTGCTGTTCGCGGCGTCGTGTTCGCACCATGTCGGGGTTGAGCTGTTCGCCGAGCAGGTTCGCCGCGGGCTCGCCGATGCCGGGCGCACCGGGCGTATCCTCACCACCGGCGGGGCCGGCCCCGATCATCCCGTGCATCCCTTCCTGCCCGAATCCGCCTATCTGAAATACCAGCTTCTGCAGCTTGATTAGAACGTATTCCGCCAAAATTATTGGTGGGCACAGGTGTCCTGTGTGCTGCTTCTGTGCCACTCTTTGCCGCATGGAACGGAAGAACGTCGATGGCGCCCCGGAAGGGCACTCGCCACGAAAATCGTGGCAGGCGGTCGCGCGCCTCATGGCGGTGCCGCGCTTTATCGTTGCCGCGCTGATCCTGGCTTCCATCACGCTCAATTTCGCCAACGTCATCGGGCGCTATGTTTTCTTCTCGCCGATCATATGGGCCGAGGAGGTGATGATCTTCATCATGATTTGGTGCGTGTTCATCGGGGCGGTGCTGGTCACGTGGGATGGGCGGCACCTGCGCATGGATTTGCTCGCCAACATCATTCCGAGCCCGTGGCGCGAAGTGATCAATTTCATCGCCGCCGCGGGTTTTCTGCTTATAGCCGCTCTTGTCGTCTCGCAGTCCTGGATCGCGGTTTCCCTGTTCGCCGAGCTGGGGCAGACAAGCACGACGGCAGGCGTGCCGATGATGATACCGCATGCCGCGCCGTTGATCGGGTTCGCCCTGATGTTCGTCTGCGTCGCGGTGCGCTTCCGGGAACACATTGCCGGCGCGCTTGCTTCGGAAGCCGAGGAATTGGTCCGGGACTTCACCCCGCCCGGTGAAAACAGCAACCCGGAATGAGGCGCACGGCATGATGTGGATCATGGCGGTGATGCCGGTCGTCCTGCTGGTTCTTGGCTTTCCTATCTTTCTGATTCTGCTGGCGACGTCGGCGGTCATGGTGCTGTTCGTCATGGACATCCCCGCGACGCAGCTTCACATCACCATGTTCGGCAGCGTCGACAAGTTCGCGCTGATCGCCGTGCCGTTCTTTCTGTTCGCGGGCGAGTTGATGGGCCGCGGCGGCATGTCGAAACGCATCGTTGACTGGGTGCTTGCCGCCGCCGGGTCCGTGCGGGGCTCGCTTGGCCTCACGACGGTCGGCGCCTGCACCATGTTCGGCGCCCTGTCCGGCTCATCACCGGCCACTGTCGCCGCCCTCGGCCGCCTGCTCTATAACCCGCTGCGCAAGGCAGGTTACGGAGAGCGCTTTTCCAACGGATTGCTGACGTCGTCGGGCGGCATTGCCGTTGTCATCCCGCCATCGATCACGATGATCCTGTACGGCGCGGCGGCGGAGCAATC
>JAZFSB010000273.1:0-3355 GCA_036445935.1 Alphaproteobacteria bacterium
GCAATTGGGGTTAAAGCGGACGTCAATTTCAAAGTAAGCGAAAACAAAACTTATAGAAAAAACCAAGCACTTAAAAAAAGTGGTGGAGCCACGCGGATACCCCGCCCCGGTCAACGCGCCGCCGCGATCAGCTTGCGACGCTGAGGCCCTGCTTGGCTTCGGCATCGATTAGGCGGGCGAGCAGTTGGCGGGCGGCGATGGCGGCGGCATCGGCGGTGACGTCGATGGTGGGGATGGTCGCATCCAGCCGCGCGGCCTGGCCTTCGATAATCACCAGATCCTCGTTGAAGGCCTCGACTGAGCGGTCATAGATGGTCTGTTCCTGTTCCGCCGTCATCGCGCCCGCCTTGTGGGACGTAATCCAGAAATAATGGGCTGAATTTTCCGTCTCCGGGGTCAACGAATGCACCGTGTTGCGGTCGATCAGCAGATCGTCGCCGGTGGCGTCGCGCCCGCCCGCGCCGGCGCGTGCCGAGCCGACCTGCAGCCAGACGAATCCCGGCGGGGTGTAGGTGATGATCTGCCAGCGATCCACTTTGCCGTCATAGCCGGTGACTTCGACATGGGCCGGCGCCTGGTCGATGTTTTCCATCCAGCGTGAAATGCGCACCCCGTCTTCCAGCCGCTCGGTCCGGGCCGTGAAGTTATCGGCCACGGCCGCCGTGCCGATGGTGGTTTTGTGTGCAAACGGCAGGTGCGTCACATCCATCAGATTGTCGATCAGCAGCCGGTAATCGAACGCGGCATCAAGGCGTGCATGCATCATGCGGAACGCGTCGCTGTCGTCCCAGCCGAACTTGTAGGGCGCCGTCGCGTCCGCCACGCCGGCATCACCCAGCCACAGGAAAATGACGCCGTAGCGTTCGGCGACCGGATAGCTTTTTACCCGCGCGCCGGGCGGAATTTTCTTTTGGCTGGGCACGCGCACGCAGTCGCCCGCGCGGTCGAAGCACAGCCCGTGATAGGCACATTGCAGCGTGTCGCCGACCACGTCGCCCAGCGACAGCGGCGCCTGGCGGTGAACGCAGCGGTCTTCAAGCGCGATGGCCGCGCCCGAACTGTCCCGGAAAAACACCACCGGCTCGTCCAGCACGGTGCGGGCAAGCGGGCGATCGCCAATCTCGTCCGACATCGCGCCGACATACCATCGGTTTCTCAGAAACATCCGTGTCCTCCTGGTTTCCGGCGCATTTGCCGAGGGACCACACCCGCGATAAAGTCCCTTCAATAAACAGGGAGGATATCATGCTATCGATTGAAGAAAACCGCATGATAGCCGAGGTCGGACCGGGCACGCCGGCCGGCGAATGGCTACGCCACTACTGGCACCCGATTGCCATTTCGGACCAATGGGACGGTATCCGGACGCACTGGGACTACGTAAGGCCGCTCACCTTCAATGACGAGCCGGGAACGGTGGGGAGTTGGGCCGACCGGCTGGGCAATTTCACCGGGAAACCGACGCCGGTCCGCATCCTGGGTGAGGATCTGGTGCTGTTTCGCGATGGCGCCGGGCGGCCGGGGCTGATTGCGCGGGCCTGTCCGCATCGTGGCACCTCGATGGAATTCGGGCGGGTCGAAGAACGCGGCATCGCGTGTTGCTATCACGGTTGGTTGTTCGATGTCGGCGGTGAGTGCCTTGCCATGCCGGCCGAACCCGCCGATAGCGGATTCAGGGACAAGGTCCGCATCACCGCCTACCCGGTCGAGGAGATGGGCGGGCTGATCTGGGCCTATATGGGCCCCGGCGAGGCGCCATTGCTGCCGCGCTTTGACGTTTATGGGCGTAGTGACGGCATCCGCGCGGTCGAAAATTTCGGCCTGTGGCCGGCCAACTGGGTGCAAATCTGCGAGAATTCGGTCGATCAGGCCCATACCACCACGCTGCATGGCGGCGGCGGCGGCGAGCGCCGCGATATTTGGGCCGGCGAGATACCCCGCACGACCTGGGAACGGATGGAGTTCGGCATCAAGGCGACGGCGACACGCCCCGGCAAGAACTACACGCGGGCGTCATATTACATCATGCCGACCATGAACCGGCTTCCCCAACCCTGGCCTGGCGGCAAATTCAAGTGGCCGCGCTTTTCGGCCGTCTGGCGCACGCCGGTCGACGATCATCACACGCTGTTCTTCAGCGTCTGCTTCACGCCGGAAGTCGACGGCAAGCAGCCCGACTTGCCCGACGGGCTGAACTTCCATGTTGGTAACCAGCTTACCGTACACCGCGAGCAGGATTTCCAGGCGATTGTCAGCCAGGGTCCGCTATTCGACCGTTCGACCGAACGGCTGGCGACCTCGGACGAAGGCGTGATCCTGTTCCGCAAGATGGTTATGGAAGGCATTGCCGCGGTCGAACGCGGCGAGGATCCGCTGGGCGTGCGGCGCGACGGCGATTCGCAAGCGGTTATCGATCTTGAAGGGCATGTCATGGACGGCCTCAATCAGTTGGCGGCGGTTTAGGTCGACAACAACAAAAGGGAGAGAGCAATGGGTGAATATCAGGTCAAGCAGACGGACTCATCGCGCCTGCGCGAAAAGCTGGACTATCCGGTCATCGACGTCGACGGCCATGTCATCGAATCGCGCTTTGTCCTGCCCGATTTTCTGAAACAGGTTGCCGGCCCGGATATCGTGAAAAGGTTTGATCAAGCGCTGGCCGATGCGCGGCCGGGCGCGCCGAAATCGGTGTTCTGGCCGGGCCATACCGGCAAGTACACCATCGACCGGCTGACCACCATGCTGCCCGGTCTGTATAAGCGTCGGCTGGACGAAACCGGGATCGATTTCTCGACGCTCTACCCGACCTTCGGCTTTGTCTGTCAGGTGCTGCCGGACGATGAGGTGCGCCAGGCGTCGTGCCGCGCGCTCAACATGATGTATGCCGACATGTTCAAGGACGTGTCGGACCGCATGACGCCAGCGGCCTGCATCCCCATGCATACACCGGAAGAAGCCATCGCCGAGCTGGAATTCGCGGTCAACGAGCTGGGCCTCAAATCGGCCATGACGTGTAACGAAGTGCTACGCCCTAATCCAAAAATCGCAAAAGAGGCGCCGCATCTGGCCGACGCATCGCGCCAGTGGACGCCGCTGGCGCTCGACAGCCCGTATGATTACGACCCGTTCTGGGCCAAATGTGTCGAGCTCAAGGTGGTGCCGGCCGGTCACAGTATCAATTACGGCGGGATGCACGGCTCGACCACCAACTACGTGTTCAACCGGGTTGGCCTGTTCGCGACTTGCGGCCATGCGGCGACGCGGGCGCTGTTCCTGTCCGGCGTGACGCAAAAATTCCCCGACCTCAATATCGGCTTTCTGGAAGGCGGCGTATGGTGGGCGGTGGCGTTGCATA
>JAZFSB010000274.1:0-7143 GCA_036445935.1 Alphaproteobacteria bacterium
GGGACAAATCGCCGATGGTCACCAGTTCGTTATAGCGTTTGCAGAAGCCCATGAAAAGACAGATCGTAAACTTCCGAAGATTGCCGACGAGATTGTGCGGAGGCAACAGCAGGTATGGAGGAAACCGCTTTTTCGACAACATCCTGGAGCGATTGGGCAATTGCCCCCGAACTCCACGTCGTCGCCAAAATTGCTGAAAAACCAATGACTATGAATTTTTTCATCAAACACCCCCTACCATTGCCGTAGCACGCACACCGTTAACGTTTGGTTATTGCATTAATTATACCGATTCTTCAATAATTT
Source organism: Alphaproteobacteria bacterium (assembly GCA_036445935.1). Taxonomy (GTDB): domain Bacteria; phylum Pseudomonadota; class Alphaproteobacteria; order MPNO01; family UBA2964; genus JAZFSB01. Next base: position 307 of record JAZFSB010000274.1, read on the forward strand.
CCTCTGCTGTCACCATAATAATTCCTTTCGGAAAACCTACCCAACCGGACGCGGTTCACCCTGCACGGAATCAAAGATGAGTTTTGAGCCGTAGGGAGTCGTCAGCACGACTATTTCAGTTAAATCAAGATAGAGCCGGTATCAAACCAGCCAACCCGCGAAGTAGAAATTATTGAATACAATGGCGAGGTAGCCGACGACTACGACACGCGCCATCAGAATCATCTTGCGCGACGGAAGCCACAGAATAAGCATCGCCAGCAACAGGTGAATACCGATTTTAGGCACCGACCACCATGTGCCGAGTTGGTCTTGAAAATAACCAACGGCCGGATTGCCCTCAAGATGACCGGCGGCGAGCGCGGCATTCGTTGAGATAATGTCAAAACCCGCGACCACGACGAGCATCAGCGCCAACAACCGCGCCGAAAGGCACAGGTGCTGATTTCTTTGGCGAACCTCAGCCGCTATCTCGCTCAGGCGTCTCAGCTTTTTCATCACACCAACGTCATTTGCTCCTAGCACCCTATTACCAAATCGCCGTGCAATCTACCCCAATAAACCGCGCTCCATCGCGCTTAAAATTGATGCTCCTTTGGATGCTTCGGCCGTAATCGGCGGCTGGGGGGGTTCAATACAGCGCCACACGTCAAACAACGCACCTTGGCGGTTTTTTTCCGCAGCCTGTTAGATCATCATCCACTTCCAGTATCTCATACCGCCACCACGATATGCAGGAGAGAACCAGACAATGAGTTTCGGGATCGGCCAGCCGGTAACCCGCACCGAGGATCCAAGGTTCCTGACCGGGCGCGGCACCTATGTCGACGACATCACCCTGTCGCGCATGGCGTATGCGGTGCTGGTCTATGCCAACGTCGCCCATGCCGGGATCAACGGCATCGACAGGGCCGCCGCCGAAGCCGCGCCAGGCGTGCTGGCGGTCCTCACCGGGCAGGACGCGGCCGCCGACGGGCTGGGCGGACTGCCGACCGGCTTCCTGCCGCAGATGGTCGGGCTCACGCCGGGCTATGCCACGGTCCAGCCGGTGCTGGCGGTGGACCGAGTCCGCCATGTCGGCGAGCGTGTGGCGATGGTCGTCGCCGAGACCCCGGAACAAGCGCGCGACGCCGCCGAGCTGGTCGTGGTCGATTATGAAATCCGGGACGCCGTGATCGATCCGTCCAGCGCCATTGCCGACGGCGCGCCGCTGGTTCATGACGATGCGCCGGGCAACGTCGCCGTCGATATTTCCTATGGCGACGCCGATGCGGCCAGTGCGGCCTTCGCCGGCGCCGCCCATATAGCCCGCGTCGCCTATCGCCAGAACCGGCTGGCCGCGTGCTCGATGGAGCCGCGCGGCGCCATCGGCGAATACAATGAGGCCGACCGGCGCTACACGATCACCACCAGCGCGCAAAACCCGCACGGGATACGCACCAACGTGGCCCAGTCGGTACTCAAGGTGCCGGAAGCCGCCGTCCGCGTGATCGCCCGCGACGTCGGCGGCGGGTTCGGCATGAAGGGCGCGACCTATCCCGACGAGGCGTTGGTCGCCTGGGCGGCGCGGCGCACGGGGCGCCCGGTCAAGTGGATCGCCGACCGCTCGGAATCGATGCTGAGCGACAACCAGTCGCGCGAGCAGGTGATAGAAGGCGAGCTCGCGCTCGACGGCGACGGCAAGTTCCTGGCGCTGCGCTTCCGGGCGATGCACAACGCGGGCGCCTATATCCCGGGTTCGGGCTACATCCCGCCGGTCTATTCGCTGCGCATCGCGCCGTCGGTCTACGACATCCCGGCAATCGACATCTCGACCCGGCACGTATTCAGCCATACCGCGCCGACCGCACCTTATCGCGGCGCCGGCCGGCCCGAGGGGATTTACATCACCGAGCGGCTGATCGACGAGGCCGCGCGGATCTCCGGAATTGACCGGACCGAGCTGCGCAGACGCAATTTCATCACCCCCGAGGCGATGCCCTACACCACACACACGCGCTTTGTTTATGATTCAGGAGACTTCGCCACCGTGCTGGACAAATGCCTGGCGCTGTCCGACTGGCGGGGCTTCGACGCGCGACGCCAGACCAGCGAGAAGGCCGGCAAGCGGCGCGGCATCGGGCTGACCTACTACATCGACGATTGCGGCAATTTCAACGACCGGGCCGATATCCGCTTCGACCCGGGCGGTTCAGTAACCGTCTTCGCCGGCACGTTTTCGCACGGTCAGGGGCACGAGACGGTCTATGCCCAGATGGTGTCGGACTGGCTCGGCGTGCCGTTCGACGCCGTTCATTTCGAGCAGGGCGATACCGCCACCGTACCGTTTGGCCGGGGCACCGTTGCCTCGCGCTCCATGGTGGTCGGCGGTAGCGCGCTCAGGGCCGCCGCCGACACGGTGATCGACAAGGGCAAGAAGCTGGCCGCCCATCTGATGGAAGCCGATCCCGGCGATATCGACTTCGCCGACGGCATGTTCACCATCGCCGGCACCGACCGGGCGATGAGCATGACTGACATAGGCCGCGCGTCGTTCCGCCCGGCCGGCATCCCGGCCGCCCTGGGTCTGGGACTCGACGGGGCCGGCGCGTTCGGCGTCAGCCAACCGAGTTTCCCCAATGGCTGCCATGTCTGCGAGGTCGAAATCGACCCCGATACCGGCCAGGTCGCGATCGAACGTTACGCCGTGGTCGATGATATCGGGGTGGTGCTCAACCCGCTGCTCGCCGAGGGCCAGATCGTCGGCGGCGTGGTCCAGGGCATCGGCCAGGCGGTGACCAAGGAGGTCCGCTACGACCCGGAGAGCGGCCAGTTGCTGTCCGGTTCGCTGATGGATTACGGCCTGCCCCGGGCCGACGAGGTGCCGGGCGTCGATCTCGCCCTGCACGAGGTTCCCTGCCTCTCCAACCCGATCGGGGTAAAGGGCGCGGGTGAAGGCGGCACGGTCGGCGCGACGCCCGCTGTGATCAGCGCCATCCTGGATGCGCTGGGCCCGCTCGGCGTCACGCATATCGAGATGCCGGCAACGCCTGAACGCGTCTGGCGCGCAATCCACTCGCTCGGGGTGGCCTAACCGCCCAGTCTCGGCTAAAAGACCGCCGCGTCCACAAAGCAATCTGGAGACCCCGATGGCGGATATCCCCCTTACCCTGTCAATCCTCGATTACGACCACACGCGCGATCTGTCGACCGGGCGAGTAAAACCCGAAGGCATCGACCTGACCGTGATCAACCACGAGGTCGAGGAAACCTTCCACCGCTTCCTGTTCGGGCTGGAATTCGAGGTCTCGGAAATCTCGATGGGGATGAGCACGTCACGAATTTCGCAGGGCGATGCGCCGTTCGTGCTGATCCCGGTCTTCCCGTCACGAGTATTCCGCCATTCGTCCTTCTACATTCTGACGGACGGGCCTATCGAAAAGCCGTCTGACCTGAAGGGAAAGCGCATCGGCGTGCCGGAATGGGGACAGACCGCGGGCATCTATGCGCGCGGCTGGCTGACGCATCAGGCCGGCGTCAAGCTGACCGACGTCAGCTGGGTGCAGTCGGGCATCGACCATCCGGGCCGCCAGGAAGCCTCGACGCTCGATCTGCCGGACGGCGTCAAGCTTGAGGTCGTCACCGACCGATCGCTGACCCAGATGATGCTGGACGGCGATCTCGACGCCGCCATCTCAGCCCGCGCGCCGCTTGAATTCAAGAAGGGGAACCCGCGCCTGAAGCGGCTGATCCCGGACTTCCGCAAGGCCGAGGAAGAATATTTCAAAGAGACCGGCATCTTTCCGATCATGCACACCGTGGCGCTGCGCCGCGATGTATTCGAAAAACATCCCTGGGTGGCGATGAACCTGTACACCGCCTTCGACGAGGCCAAGCAACGTTCGTTCGAGCGAATCCGCAACGTGACCGCGGCCCAGATCGCGGTGCCCTGGCTCTATCATGACGCGCTGGCAATAAACCAGATGATCTTCGGCGACGATTTCTGGCCCTATGGCATCGAGCCCAGCCGCATCACGCTGGACGCATTCCTGCAATATGGCTACGAGCAGGGCACGCTGCACCGCCGCATGACGCCCGAAGAGCTGTTCCCCGAGAACGTCCAGCACTTCTTCAAGCAGTAGAAATTAGCTCGATCGTTCCGGGCCGGTACCGACTTAACCGGATCAGCCAATCAGAGACTGCACGGTATCGGCAAGGCCCGCCTCGATCGCCGTTTCGGGGCGAATATCCAGTTCTGCCCCCGCCCGCGACCCATCGCCGATGGAAATGCGGATATCGCCCGGCCTTGCATCGACATGGCGGATTTCGACCGTGCGACCGGCGACCTTGCACAGAAGGGCGGCCAGCGCATTGATGCTGATCGGGGCGCCGGTACAGACATTGTAGACGCGCGGCTCACCCTTGCGCCGTTCCATGCCGCGCCGGAGGAACCGCACGGCGTCGCGCACATAGACGAAGTCGCGCACCTGTTCGCCATCGCCATGGATGTCAATCGCGTCGCCGGCGCCGATGCGTTCAATGAAGATCGAAATCACCCCGCTATAGGGCGAGGACGGGTCCTGCCGGGGTCCGTAGATATTGAAAAACCGGAACCCCATCACCGGCACGCCGTGAACCGCGTGCGCCACACGGGCATGCAGTTCGCAGCCCAGCTTGTCGGCCCCGTAGGCGGTCAGCGGCTGCGTGGCGGCGTCTTCCGCCAACGGTACCGCGTCGTTGTCGCCATAGACCGCGGCGGATGACACGTAGACCACCGGAACCGGGCCGCCGGACCGGGCCGTGCGCGCCGCATCGAATATATTTATAGCCCCGGTCAGGTTGACCCGGTGGGTACCGGCCCAGGCCTCGTTGGCGCGCGCGACGGAAGCGACGGCCGCCAGATGAAAGCAGCCATCGACGCCGTTGATCGCGGCGCGGGCAACCGCCGCGTCGGCCACGTCGCCGATGACGATTTCGGCCGCTCCCGGTGCATTGTTACGCTTGCCTGTCGACAAATCGTCAAGAATGCGTACCCGGTGCCCATCGGCCACCAGCCCGTCCGCAAGATGCGAGCCGATGAAGCCGCAGCCACCGGTAACCAGGTAGAACGCCATCGCGGTTTATCCGATTTTTTTAGCGCAGCGAAGGGCCGCTCAGCCCGGCTGGTAATAGGGGTTGGTGCCGCCGGCATGGTCGGTGACGTCGAGCACTTCGCGGATGCTGGGGACCACCTTCTGGATTTCGACCGCAACACCCTGCTTGAGCGTGACATCGGCCATGCCGCAGCCCTGGCAGCCGCCTTCCATGCGGATATAGACCCGGTCGTCAGCCACGTCGATCAGGCTGATCGATCCGCCATGCCCGGCGACCGACGGGTTGATGCGGGTATCCAGAACCTGCTGGATCGCCCTCGCCTCGTCGGTATCGAGCCCCGGCTTGGGCAATGCATCACGCCAGTCCGCAACATGCGACACCTCTGGCACGTAATGCCGCAGCATGTTCTCGATACCGCCCTTGAGGCGCACCACCGGGCCCTGAAGTTCAAGATAGACGACGCCATCTTCATAGCCGCGCAGCACGACATCGCCGCCGCCCTGGGTTGCGGCCGGGCGCACCCGGGTCTCGATCAGCTCGCGGATTTCAGCGACCACCGGATCGGTATCATCGAGCCGCAGACCAGGCGCATCACCATCGTCGATGGAAGCCACGGCCACGGGATCATCCATTACCGGCAGGCCGGCCACGAAATGATCCATGATCGCGCCGAGCACGGCAGGCTTGATGTGTAGCCAGTCGGAATCCGCGGAACGTGTTACGGCCACGAAGTCGGGGCCGAATTCCACCGCCGTAACGTCGTCAAGCGCCAGCAAGCGCAGCGCCAACGGCGAGCGCACCGCATCTTCGCGGTTTTCGAAACGTGGCGTTCCCGTCGCGCAGACCGCACGCCCGGGAAGGAATTTCATGCGATCGTCTTGATCGCCGGCTTCAGTCTGAATGAACATTTCTCAAATCCGGTGCCATTTGCTGTACCCCACAAAGTTGTCCTTGTGGCGACAAAGTCAAACGGATTCGACTGTGTGGCCCCCAAAGCAGGCGCCGGTTTGATCAGCGCGGGCTCAGCTCAGCGTTGAAATCATATTTCAGGTCAGGCAGCGGAACGCCGTCCTTGACCTCGCCATTGCGAATTTCGGCCGCCCGTTTCTGACGCGAAATGCTGCGCAGCGCGGCATAATAATCGACCGACGTTTCCTTGAGTTTCTGCAATTGGTCCATGACACGGGAATACTCGTCCACACCAAGCGCCACGCTGCGCCCGACATCGTATTCCTCGCGGTCGGTGTTGGTCAGGTAATAGGACAGCGGATCGAGGAAAGAATCGAGAAACTTGCCGGCCGCATCGCGCGGATTGGACGGCCCCAGAACCGGTAGCACCAGATAGAAACCATCGGGCACACCCCATACGGCAAATGTCTGGCCCAAATCTTCGCTGTGGCTTTCCAACCCCCAGTCCTTGGCGACATCCATCAGCCCGCCGACACCCACCGTGGTGTTGACAAAGAACCGTTGCGTCGTGACCCAGGCGCGATCGCCTTCACCCTGCAACAAATCGTTGGCCAAGACGATAGGAGTGCGAAGATTGGTCAGAAAATTGCGAACGCCATCGCGCGCCACGTCAGGCAGGACCAGCACATACATCTCGGCCAACGGGCGCAGCAGCAAGGCGTAGATAAATTCGTTGAACGCGAAAATGGCGCGATTGAATCCTTCGATTGGATCATTGGCGTCGTTGTCGGCCTGAGCGATCTCGGCCTGAGCGATCTCGGCCTGAGCGATCTCGGCCTGAGCGATCTCGGCCTG
>JAZFSB010000275.1:0-5909 GCA_036445935.1 Alphaproteobacteria bacterium
AACAAGAAATTTTTGCCTTCCTATGTTGAGACGCAATGCCTGCTGACGGAATGGCTGGCGATTTACCGGGCGCTGCGCGTCCATTGCAGCGTCACGCGAAAGCGCGCGGCCGCGTAAGAGATATCCTACCCCCCGATTGCCTGGCGCCATCCGGACGGTTACGCTGAACCGCCAGATAGTGACGACAGCAGGGGAACATCATGAGCACCAAGTTACGCGCCGGGGCCGAATTCGACTTCGAAAAATTCCGCCTGCGCAGCTTCGTTGAGCGCCTGATCGAGCTGGACGAGGTCGAGATCCACGATGACCCCGTCCCGCTCACCGGACTCAGCGCCATTATCGAGGCGACGCCCAAGGCGGTCCTGTTCAAGAAATCGGGACCGGAACAGGTCGAGATGATCGCCAAGGCGGCGGCGGGCCGGCCGCGCATCCTGGCTGCGTTCGACAGCACGCCCGAAGAAATCTACGACGAATTCCAGCGCCGCATCGACACGCCACAGGAAATTGTCGATATACCGTCCGACGAAGCGCCGGTCCATGCGGTGAAGATCACCGGGGACGATATCGACCTCACCAAGCTGCCGTTCCATCCGCAACATGAATTCGACGGCAGCTGCTATATCAGCGCCGGCATCGATTACGTGATAGACCCCGCGACCGGGCGCACCAATGTCGGCAGCCGGCGGCTGTCGCTGAGGAACCGCACCCAGACCGGCACCAACATCACAGCACCCTCGGATCTGAAACGCATCTACCAGGGCTGCGTCGAGCGTGGCGAAAAGCTGCCGGTCACCTTCACCGTGGGCAGCCACCCGCTGGATTTCTACGCCGCCACGACCCGCAAGCCGGGGGATGAGCTCAACCTGATCGCCAACTTGCGCGGCGAGACGGCGCCGGTGGTCAAAAGCCTGACCAATGACATCAGGGTGCCGGCGGATGCCGAAATGACGCTGGAAGGCTATTTCGACGAGCGTGGCTACATCGAACCGGAAGGCCCGTACGGCGAATATATGGGCTATTACGGCAACATCCATCTCGATCCAATTTTTACCTGCACCGCGATCACAATGCGCTCCGACGTGCTGCACCAGACGCTGCAGCATGGCTCGGCCTTCGTGCTGGATCAGTGCGATTCGGCCTGCATGACGGCACTCCGCGTTGAAGCCGATGCCATGAAGATCCTCAAATCGACGATCCGCGAACCGGTTGCGTGCTATCTGCGCGAAACCTCGGGCGGCGGCGGCGCGCTGCGCGTGTCGATCAAACAGGGCTTCTTCGGCGAGGCGCGCAACGCCATCGCCGCGCTGTTCGGCGGCATCAAGCGGATCAAGCATGTCTGGGTGTTCGACGAAGATATCGACATTCACGACGACCGCCAGGTGGAATGGGCGTTCGGCACGCGGTTCCAGGCCGATCAGGACCTGGTGATGCTGACCGGAATCATGGGCCAGACCATGGACCCGTCGCTACAGGGGCGGCGCACCGGCGCCAAGGCGGGCTTCGACTGCACCAAGCCGTTCGGCGGCAAAATCGGCATCCCGCAGACCCGTTGCGCCGCCATGCATTTCAAGGGGCCGGCCCGCTTCCAGACCGTCGAACAGGCGCTCGCCGCCGAGCCGATGTTCTATGCCCATCTGGTCGAGGCCATCGGCAGCGAGGACGGGCGCGAAATCGCCTGCGCGCTGGACGAGCTGCGCACGAACGGCAAGCTCGGGCGCGACGCCGATGGGCGCTACCACCTGCACGACTCCGAACCCGGCCGTACCGGCCTGGTCGGCGAGATGTATCACGACCCCAACACCGGGACGTAAATCAGGGGTTCAATCCGCGACAGGCAAGGTAAGCGGCGAAATTTCGACGCCGTCGCGGCCGCCCGTATCGCGCGCGGGCACGCCGTCCTCGGCGTGTTTCTGGGCAACGCCGAGACGCCTGGTCGCCTCGGCGCAATCAAGCGTCAGTACCTGGCCATCGCCGACAACGTGCCGCCCCGCGATATAGACGTCCTTCACCGCGCGCTCGGCGGCGGTGTAAATCAAATTGCGCAACGGATCGCGATCGGGCTGCATTAGCGGATGGGTCAGGTCGACCAGCACCAGATCGGCCCGCGCGCCCTCGACAAGCCGGCCAAGATCGTGCCGGCCCAGCGCCCGCGCGCCGCCGACGGTCGCGGCGTCGAACACGTCCGCCGCGCCGGTATCGGCGACATCACCGGCGGCGGCACGCGACTGCAGAACCGCTTCGCGCATTTCTTCCAGCATGTTGTGTGGCGCGGTATCGGTGCCGATGCCCATATTGACCCCGGCACGCCGGTAGGCGCCGAAGCTTTCCAGCCGGTGGCCGTAGCGCGCGAACACCACCGGGCAATGCGCGATGGTGGTGCCGGTTTCGGCCAGCAGGGAGATGTCGTCGCTGGTGGGCCAGTTGGTCCAGCTGTGGCTATCAACGAAAATGCCGTGCGCCAGCGTGGTGGTCGGTCCCAGCACACCTTCCCGATGCAGCCACTGGATCGGTGTTGTGCCGGTGCGCCGCGTCATCTCATGGAATTCAACCAGCGTCTGGGCGGCATGGGTCTGCAGGGTGAGCCCGTTGCGCGCCGCCACCGCGACCGCTTCGCGCAGCGTCTCGGCGCGGCAGGTATCGGCCTGGGCCGGGCCGATAACGGCCGACAGCCGCTCGCACGGATGCTTGAGCGCGGCCTCGACAAGATCCATCGCGGCCTCGAACTGGCGCCGGCCCGAAGCTTCGTCCCAGCGCCAGACCACCCGGCTGCCGTCTTCGACCGCCCAGGACGCATCGCGATAGCCCGGTGCCGCGAACACACGGAGCCCACTCTGCACCATCAGTTCGATCCAGTCCGCCGGCGGGCGGGCGGCGGAATCCACCACCGTGGTGACGCCGCTTTTCAGGAGTTCGCCATACGCCACCGTCGCGCCGTAATAGAGCGCTTCCTGATCCGCCCGCCACGGCCCGGCGCCGTCATAGAGCGCAGTCATGTAAAGCGCGCGGTTGGCCAATTCCTCGCGGACACCGCGGGTGATCGGCTGGTTGGTGGGGTGGCAATGGATATTAACCAGGCCCGGCATGACCATAAGCCGACGGCCGTCGATTTCCTCGCCCACCCGGCCGACATAGCGCGTACCGACGAACAGGATTTCGTCGCCGATGAAGGCGATATCGGCGTTCTTCAGATATTCGTGGCGCTGGGCATCTTCGTTCCAGCGCACCACCCAGCGCGCGTTCCTGATGCAAATCGCCTGATCCATGTCCCGCCCCCGGTAACCTTGCAAGCCGCCGCCCTTTAAGATTACGCGGAAGCTGGCGACGTGGCACCGTGCAATTCACGCTAGTTTATGCCATGCATTGGGCCAGATCAGACCTAATCGGCAACAATCAAGGGCGGCGCCGGGCCGCGGCAAATCATGGAAATTGGACTATTCGATCATCTGGAACGCACCGACGATGCCCGTTCGCTCGCCGACCAATTCGACGAGCGGATTAAGTTCGCCACCGCCGCCGACGAAGCCGGCTTCTACTGCCTGCATGTTGCCGAACATCACGCTTCGCGGCTCAACATGGTGCCGGTGCCGGGCGTCTGGCTGGGCGCCATCGCGCGCGCCACCAAACGCATGCGGCTCGGGCCCCTGGTCTATCTGCTGCCCCTCTATTCGCCGCTTCGTCTGGCGGAAGAGATCTGCATGTTGGATCATCTCAGCAACGGAAGGCTCGAAGTCGGCGTTGGGCGGGGCGTTTCACCGTTCGAACTCGCCTATCACAAGATCGACCATGACGAATCGCGCGAAATCTTCATCGAAGCGTTTGCCTGTCTGCATGGGGCCCTGACCAGCGATGAGTTCAGCTTCGAGGGCGAGCGTTTTTCCTATACCGACGTGCCGATGACGTTACGCCCGCTGCAAAAACCGCATCCCGATTTCTGGTACGGATCCTCCAACACCACGGGCGCGACATGGGCCGGTGAGCATTCGATGCAGTTCGTCGGCAACGGCGCGACCGAGCTGGCGGAACAGAATATCAATGCCTACCGCGCGGCGCTTGAAGCACGCGGCGGCCCGCGGCGCCCACGGGCGGAATTCAAGGGCGGCACGGCGGTAGGATTACTGCGCCATATCGTGGTGGCCGACACCGACGAGGAAGCGCGGCGCATCGCCAAACCGGCGCTGGAATACCATGCCGCCAGTCTGAACTGGCTACGCACCCGGTTGGGCCATACCGAATTTACGTCGCGCAACAACGTCCATCGCGGCACAAGCTTCGAAAGCTGGGAGGAAAAAGGCATGGCCATCGCCGGCAGCCCGGACACCGTACGCGCGGCCCTCACCGAGCAAGCCGAGCGGCTGGGGCTGAACTACCTGATTGCCTATCTGTTCTTTGGCACCATGTCGTTCGCCGATGCCAGCCGGTCACAAAAGCTTTTCGCCGAAGAGGTCATGCCCGCGCTGGAAAAAATCTAACCGAAGACCGCCCACATGGATTTCACCGAGGAACAGCTCCACCGCTATGCACGGCACATCGTGCTGCCGGAGGTTGGCGGGGTGGGGCAGGAAAAACTGCTTCAGGGCCGCGTGCTGGTGGTCGGCGCGGGTGGCCTGGGGGCACCATTGCTGCTCTATCTGGCCGCCGCCGGGATCGGCACGCTGGGTGTGGTCGATGACGACACGGTCGACCTGTCGAACCTGCAACGCCAGGTGATACACAGCACCGGCCGCATCGGCATGCCCAAGGTCGAAAGCGCGCGCGAGACGGTCGCCGGCGTGAACCCCGACGTGAAACTGATCGCGCATGGCGAGCGGCTCGACGCTTCCAACGTGATGGAGTTGATCGCCAATTACGACGTGATCGCCGACGGGTCGGACAATTTCGACACGCGCTTCCTGCTCAACGATGCCTGTCATCTGGCTGGCAAGACGCTTGTATCGGCGGCGATCCTGCGTTTCGAGGGCCAGCTTTCCACCTTTAAATCGCATCTCGGCCCGGAATACCCGTGCTATCGCTGCCTCTACCGCGAGCCGCCGCCGCCCGGCCTGGTGCCGAGCTGCTCGGAAGGCGGCGTGCTGGGTGCGCTGGCCGGCGTGCTGGGCACGCTGCAAACCACCGAGGTTCTGAAAGAGGTGCTCGGCATCGGCGACAGCCTGGCCGGGCATTTGCTGCTGTACGATGCGCTGGGGACCGAGTTCCGCAAGATCCGGCTCAAACGCGACGCATCCTGCCCGCTGTGCGGCGATGAGCCCTCGATCACCGATCTGACCGCGCACGGGGGCGAAGGTGGCGCCTGAGCGCCTGACCCTGATCGTCTTTTCGGGCGATTACGACCGGGTGCATTACGCGCTGGCGATGGCGAGCGCCGCGCTTGCCACCAGCCGCCCGGTGACGTTGTTCCTCACCATGGAAGGCACCAGGCTGCTGCTGGCGGAAAGTGCTGACGAGGTGCCCGGCTGGGCCGCGCTTGGCGCGGACGCGGAGGGGACGCCGGCCGGCGCGCGCGATGCACGCCACGCCGAGGCCGGCATCGCCACCATCGAGGAAATGCTGTCGGCCTGCGTCGAGCTTGGCGCGCGCTTCATGGTGTGCGAGATGGGGCTGCGCGCGCTGCACCTGACCCGCGCCGAACTGCGCGCCGATGTGCCAGTGGCCGAAGGCGGGCTGGTCACGCTGCTGGCCGAAGCAGAGGCCGACCAGGCGCGGATCGTTTTTATCTGACAGCAACGAACGTATACCCGGACATCGCCCCCCCACCCCAACCCTCCCCCGCAAGGGGGGAGGGAGTAGATCGCGCGCTCAATATTCCCCCTCCCCCTCGACGGGGGAGGGTTGGGGTGGGGGTGAAGCCGCGGATCGTTTTTATCTGACGCCGGTTGACGCGCGCTGCGGCTGATCCCTACTGTTTCCCGACA
>JAZFSB010000276.1:0-6720 GCA_036445935.1 Alphaproteobacteria bacterium
GTATGCCGTCTTCTGCCCAAAGCCGAGCGCCGCCAGTTTCTGCGGCCGGATCGAATGCACGAACACGTCGGCGCCGACGATCAACCGCCACAGCGCGTCGCGCGCGCCTTCCTGCTTGAGGTCGAGCACGAGCGAGCGTTTGTTGCGGTTGAGTCCCATGAACAGGGCCGCCATGTCGCCCGACCGGGCCGGGCCGGTATAGCGCGTGGTGTCGCCCGCCGGCGCTTCGATCTTGATGACGTCAGCGCCGAGATCGCCCATGATCTGGGTCGCCAGGGGCCCAAGCACCACCGAGCTCAGGTCAAGCACGCGCGTCCCGGCGAGAGGCCCGGTCATCGTTCAGCCGTCGCGCTTCTTGCGGAATTCCGGTTTGCGCTTCTCCCGGAAGGCGGCGACGCCTTCTTTTGATTCCTCGGTGTCGTAGAACAGCGCTAGCGCCTCGAAGCCAAGCGCGCCGATGGCGCGGATATTTTCGCTGTCGGCATTGAAGGAGCGCTTGGCGATGGCGATCGCGGTCGGGCTGCGCTCCATGATTTCGGCGCACCAGCGGTTGATTTCGGCGTCGAGTTCGTCCGGGGCGACGACGACATTGGCCAGCCCCATATCGAGCGCCTCGGCCGCGCTGTAGCGGCGGCAGAGATACCACATCTCGCGCGCCTTCTTTTCGCCGACCACGCGCGCCAGATAAGCCGTGCCCCAGCCAGGGTCGACCGAACCCACCTTGGGGCCGACCTGGCCGAATATCGCGGCTTCGGACGCGATGGTGAAATCGCACAAGGTCGCCAGCACGTTGCCGCCGCCGATGGCGAAACCCTGAACGCGCGCGATCACAGGCACCGGGACGTCGCGCATAGCACTATGGACGTCTTCGATGGGCAGCCCGATGGTGCCCGACCCGCCGTAGGAGCCGTCGTGATCTGACTGGTCGCCGCCCGTGCAAAACGCCTTGTCGCCGGCGCCGGCCAGCACGATGACGCCGATCTCGCGGTTCCAGCCGGCCCGGCGGATGGCGTGGGATAGCTCGTCGCAGGTCCGCGCCCGGAAGGCGTTATAGACCTTGGGACGGTTGATGGTGATCCAGGCGGCGCCGTCGCGCTCGTCGTAGAGGATGTCCTGGTAATCCATGATTTCACCCATGCATGGTCAGTCCGCCGGAAACCGACATCGTTTGGCCGGTGATATAGGCGGCATCGTCGCTCAGCAGGAAGGCGACCAGCCCGGGATAGTCGTCGGGCCGGCCGAGGCGTTTCATTGGAATGGCGCGCGCCAGTCCGGCGGCGATTTTCGCCCCGTCGTCCGATGCCGCCTTGAAGGCGTCGAACAACGGCGTGTCGGTCGGGCCGGGGCAGATCGTATTCAGCGTAACCCCGCGCCTGGCCACTTCACGCGCCATCGTCTTGGTAAAGGCGATAACGCCGCCCTTGCAGGCGGAATAGACTGCTTCGCCGGATGATCCGACCCGGCCGGCATCCGACGAGATATTCACCACCCGCCCGGCGCCGCGCCCGGTCATGCGCTTCAGCACGGCATGATGCATATGGATCGGACCCATCAGATTGATGCCGATCACCTTGGCCCAGAATTCCGGTTCGGTATCGAGAAAATTGGCGGGCAGATCCCAGCCCGCGTTATTGACCAGAAAATCTATCGGGCCGGTCTCCGCCTCGGTCGCCGCCACCGCTGCTTCGACCGAGGCGTAATCGGTAATGTCGCAGCGCCGCGCGCCCGCCTTGCCGCCGGCGGCGATCGCTTCATCGGCCACCGCCCTGGCGCCGGTCTCATCGATATCGAAAATGACCGGCTGGGCGCCTTCTTCCGCCAGGCGCAACGTGATCGCCCGACCAATGCCCGAGGCGCCGCCGGTTATCACCACGATCCTGTCCTTCAATCCGCGCATCCGCGTCCCGTTCTTTTATTTAACGACTAATCCACCATGGGGGATGGCGAATAATGCCCTTTGCGTCAAGCCCGGGGGGTAAACGGCCAGCGAAATCCGCTAAGCTGCAAATCAACGGGTCAAGTTGGGGCACAGTGTGCATTCCGTCATGAGATATTTTGCAGCGGCATTCGCTGGCCTGGTTCTTGCGGGCTGTTCACCGCTGTCGCTGGTGAACTCGCTGGTGCCGAGCGACGGCTACAGTCGTGCGCGCGATATCGCCTATGGCGCGGGACCTCGGCAGCGGCTCAATGTCTACCAGGGCAAGCAGCACCCGGGTCCGTCGCCGGTCATCGTTTTTCTCTATGGCGGAAGCTGGAAGAACGGAAACCGCGGCGATTACGAATTCGTCGGCGAGGCGTTCACCCGGCACGGCTTTACCGTGGTGGTGCCGGATTACCGGGTCTATCCGGACGTCAAATTTCCCGAATTCGTCAAGGATGCGGCCCGGGCCGTGCGCTGGACCCGTGACAATATCGGTACGTTCGGCGGCGACCCGAAGCGTATTTTCATCGCGGGCCATTCGGCCGGCGCCCATATCGCCGCCCTGCTCGCGCTCGATGCGCGATATCTGAACGCGGTCGGGATGAAGCGCGGCGCCATCTGCGGGCTGGTCGGGCTGGCCGGGCCCTATGCGTTCGACCCGCTGGGCACCCGCAGCGTTCGACCGATCTTCGCCCACCTCGCCGATCCGAACACGGCCCGGCCGATCACCTTTGCCGATGGGCGTGCACCGCCTTCCCTGTTGTTTCACGGGGCCGACGACACCGTCGTCCTGCCGTCGAACTCCAGGAGGCTGGCCCGGGCGCTGAAGCGGGACGGCGTGCCGGTCAGTTTGAATATCCTGCCAGAAATCGGCCATATCGGCCTGTTGCTGTCGCTGGCGCGCCCGTTCGACCACTGGGCGCCGGTTCATGGGCCGATCGCTAAATTTGTCCGCGATAACGCCGATTGTCGTCGGTGAATGTGATGGAACAGGGGGCAGTGTGACGGAATCGAGCGACCAAAAATTTGATTTTTTGATTATTGGCGGCGGGTCGGCCGGGTCGGTGCTGGCTAGCCGGCTGACCGAACGTTCATCCAACCGCGTTTTGTTGCTCGAGGCCGGCAAGGACTATGCACCTGGCAGCGAGCCCGCCGAACTTGATAACGCCTTCGTCACCACCGGCAAAGGCAGTGACCGCTTCGTCTGGCGGGGGCTGAGCGCGGCATTTCTGCCGCGCGGCGGCAATGCACCGGATTCGCGCCCCCATCGTCGCTATCACCAGGGAAAGCTGATGGGTGGCGGATCGTCGGTCAACGGTATGTGCTCCAATCGGGGTCTGCCGAGCGATTTCGATGAATGGGAAGCCCGTGGCGCCGCCGGCTGGAGCTGGGAAGATGTGCTGCCCTCCTTTATCCGGTTGGAAAACGATCAGGATTTTGATGGTCCGCTGCACGGTGCCGATGGACCGATCCTGTTGCGCCGCATGTTCGAGGACGAATGGCCGGGCTTTACCCGTGCCGCGATCGCCAGCGCCGCGGACCATGGCTGGTCTGATCTGCGCGATCAGAATGCGGTCTTCACGGACGGGTATTTTCCGATCCCCATGGCCAAGATCGATGGTCGGCGGATCTCGGCGTCGGGCGCCTATTTGACGCGCGAGGTGCGCGCGCGCCCGAATCTGGAAATTCTCGACGAAGCGATGGTCGAACGGCTGCTGTTCGACGGCGCCCGCGTCATCGGTGCGCATGTGCGCCGTCACGGCGCGACGACGGATATTACGGCGCCTGAAACCATTGTCTGCACCGGCGCGCTGCATAGCCCGACCCTGCTGATGCGCTCGGGTATCGGTCCGGCGGCGGAACTGTCCGCTTTGGGCATTGAAGTCGTTGCCGACCGGCCCGGGGTCGGCCAGCATCTGATGGAGCACCCCGGGGTTAATTTCGGCGCCTGGCTGAAACCGGACGCGCGCTGGACCCCGGCGCTGCCGACCCACATGATCGCGGGGCTCAGATGGTCGTCCGGCATGGAAGGCGTGCCCGCCGGCGACATGTATATCGTGCCGACCAACCGCGCCGCCTGGCATTCGATCGGCAACCGCATGGCGATCATGCAGCTCTGGATCAACCGCTCCTATTCGACCGGCGAGGTGAGGCTGAAATCGGCCGATTCGGCGGATGAACCCATTGTGGATTTCAATATGTGTTCGGACCCCCGCGACATGGAGCGCATGATCGCCGGCGTTAGGGTGATGGCGAAGCTGTGCGATACGCCGCAAATGAGGGGTGCGGCGACCGATATATTTCCGGTGAGCTACAGTGAACGTGCGCGCAAGGTGGGCGTCTATAACACCGTCAACCAGGTCCAAACCTGGCTGGGCGCGCAGCTTATGGATGCCTCGGCGGGTGCGCGGCGTTGGATCATCAACAATTTGATCGCTGATGGACCATCAATGGAGGATCTGTTGTCTTCGGATTCGGTCATCGAGGACTGGATTCGTTCGACCGTGCTCGGCCATTGGCACGCGTCATGTACGTGCCGCATGGGGGCGCCCGACGATGCGCGCGCCGTGACCGACCCGTCGGCCCGCGTTTATGGTGTCTCGGGTCTCAGGATCTGTGATGCCTCGATCATGCCGATGGTGCCGTGCGCCAACACCAATCTGCCCTCGATGATGATTGGTGAGAAAGTCGCGGCCACCATCCTTGCCGAATAGATAACCACGTCCTGACGCAATTTACGGGTTCAGGCTGGACCGCGGGGCCGAATGCGCGGAAAATCGGCGGTGAAAAAATTTTATCAAGGGAGGCCGGGATGGACGGTGCTGGGCGGAGCAATGAAATCGAGATATCGGATGCGCTAAAGGCGGATCTCGACAAGCTGGCACTGGCCAGCCGTATCCTGGAAATGGAAGGCCAGGGCAATTTCACGCTGGGCCATCTCGCCATGCGCGACCCGGAAGGGCGCGGCGTGTGGATCAAGCGCTGGGGCCTGACGCTGGGCGAGGTGTTCGACTGGTCCGACCATCAGCTCATCGATTTCGACGGCGAACTGATTTATGGCGATGGCAAGAAACGGCACAGCGAGTGGCCGATCCATGTGAGCATCTATAAGCGCCGCGATGATGTGATGGCGAGCGCCCATACGCATCCGCGCTATGGCGCGGTGTTTTCCTGCACGTCAGAGCCGCTGCGCCCGCTGACCAACTCGGGCAGCTATTTCCCCGCCCCGCCGCCGCGCTACACGAAGACGTCGGAGTTGATCCGCAAGGCCGAGGTCGGCGACGAGATGGCCGAAGTCCTGGGAGACCATTTTGCCGTATTCCTGCGCAATCACGGGGTGGTGTATTGCGGCCTCAGCATCGAGCATATGACCATCGTCGGCATCCAGCTTGAGGAAGCCTGCCGACAGATGCTGGAAATCGGGGCATCAGGTCTGAAATATGAATGGCCGAGCGACGAGGAGCAGGCCCGCAAGGCCAAAACCATGGGTGAAGGCCGGAACCTGCAGCTGTTCTTCGATTATTTCGTCAACAAGCTGTCCGCCACCCAGGCGCTCGGCCACCCGTCCTTGCCGGTCGAACGCCGTTCGGCGACTTAGAAAGCGCCTTCAGGCCCCGTTGGCCGCGGCCTTCATGGTGTCGGCAAGTACGGTATAGACGTTGGTCCAGGCCGTCTTGACGCTGGGCGTGAATTCCGCGCCCAGCCCCTTCTGAAGCGTCCATAGAAGGGCTTCGGCGACGGTACCGTAATGGGCGGGCGTGACGCCGTATTTCTTGTGGCGGATGCCCAGTTCCTGCACGACCGGTACCAGAGTGCCAAGATCGTCAAGCCCGGTGACCGCGGCCTTGATCATTGCCATGAGTTTCTGGCCCTGCGCCTTCATATCGCCGGTGAACAGGCCGCGCACATTGGGGTCGATTTCGAACAGCCGGTTGTAGAACATTTCCGCGGCGGCTTCCGCGATGGGCTCGACCTTGGCGAAGCTTTGTTGCACCAGTTCGATGTCGCGCTGGCTGACCGGGCCTTTGTCGGCGGGCGCGGCCGGTGTCGGTTTTGCCGCGGCCTGTGCCTGCAAGGCTGCCTTGGCATCATCGGCTGCGCGTGCCTGGTCCGCCGCTTCCGATTTCGCCGCCGCTTCGGCCTCGTAAGCCACTGAAATTTGGGATGCCATCTGTTCACGGGCATTTTCCATCGCTGTCCGCACGACGCCGGTGCGGGCCACGAGGTGTTCAAGTTTTTGTTTCAGCGAATTGAGCGTATCGCTGATCTGGTCGGTGGCCTTGCTGGTCTCGCCGGAAAGCGTTTTGACCTCGGCTGCGACAACGGCAAACCCCTTTCCCGCATCGCCGGCCCTCGCGGCTTCGATGGTTGCATTCAGGGCCAGAAGATTTGTCTGTTGCGCGATCGCCCGAACCTGGTCGGCGACATCGCCGACCGCAAGGATATCCTCTTCCAGCCCGGTGGTTTGGTCTTCGATCCCATTGATCGCCTCGAAAGCTTCATCAAAGGCCCCCGCATCCATTGAGGTCGAAGTGTCGTGGGCGACTTGAGAAGCGTAGGAGGTCATATTTTTTTCCTGTGATCCGAAGTGGGGCAACCGAGATTAACGGCGCGATAGTTCGGAAATTACCGCTGACAGCTTAAAATTTTGATAAATCGCCAATCGTGCCGCGCCGGCTTACGACTGGATGCGTTCGGCCGGAAAGCGCACCGTCACGGTAGTGCCGAGTGCCGACGCCGACCTCGCTTTGCAGGTCGAGCGATCCACCGTGCATTTCGGCGAGCGATTTCGTCAAAGG